>JAIPAN010000002.1 GCA_021740025.1 Sphingobacteriaceae bacterium | reverse complement strand
GTATATCCAGCATCTTTAAACCAATCGGTATAAAAATTACCATACAACTGATCTCTATTTATGAGCTCTCTACGCATCATATCTTTACGTTGTCTATCTACACTGGTACGGCTCAAATCCCAGGCAAACTTGTAGGTGCCCACTTGGTGTTCGCCCATTAACTTAGTTTGCAGGAGGGATAAGAAATCGGGCTCAACAGAAAAGCGTTGTACAGCCGGGCTGTACTGTGGACCTACATATAGGTCAGAAGTAGCTTCGTCGTAACCAAAAATATTGGTTGTTACATTGCTAAATACTCGACTGTAGGTATTTTTTAAACTAAACGTGTTGGTTTTAGATTTAAAACCAATGTTTAACATGGCACCTAAGGTAGAGTTGAACGAATATATTTTACCACCACCAATCGGGCCATTTTTAAATAAATCAATGTTTGGCTGGCTCAACATGAAACGATCGCGGCGATTTTCAATTCTGGCTATATTTTGTGAGTTACGGTAATTAAGCGCTGCAATGTATCCGAAACGATTTTCTGGTTTTTTTAATTCGATAGCACGACCAAAAGAAAGGGCTAAGTTTTGACCAGGTGCAGCTACGTAGTTGTACACCCCCCAATTGTTGGTAAAGGATTTAGATTGTTCAAAATCAGCTGTAGTAAATGGATTAGTGCTAGAGGATTGTTTACCAGAAGTAGAAACCAAGGGCTGTGTAGCCATTTTACGGGTTCCATCGTCAAAACCTAAATAATCATATTTACCACGTTTATTAGATAAAAAGTCGTTACCGGTTGATTGGCTATTGTAGCCTGATCCAATACTTAGGGTAAGAAAATTTTGAGTAGGAATATCTTTTGAATTAACCTGAATCATACCCCCGCCAAAACCTACAGGCAAATCAGGTGTAACAGTTTTGTGTACCAATACGCTTTCAATCATTTCTGATGGTATGAGCTCAAAGGAGAAGTTTCTGCGGCTATAATCGGTACTAGGCATGGGTGTACCATCTAAAGTAGCCACATTGTATCGCTCAGAAATACCTCTAACTACAACATATTTATTATCAAAGGTGCTAATACCACTAATCCTTTTTAAAGATTGACCAACGTTTGCATCGGGTGTTTTGGTAATTTGCTCTGCAGAAATACCGTTGGTAAAGTTTACTGCATTTTTCTGCTTTACAAATAATCCCTCGGTATTTGATTTAGAATAGGTAGAAACAATAACAACCTCATTCAATTGGCTACTTGAAGGACTTAAAGAAATATTTAATGTGCTAACCTCACCCGTTTTTACAACTATTCCTGTAATCCGTTTGGGCTGGTAAGATATGTAGGTAATATCTAAGCTATATGTTCCGGCTGCTAATGAAATATTAAAGGCTCCATCAATATTTGTAGATGCCCCACCAGTAACTCCAACCACTTTAACAGTAGCACCTATAATTGATTCACCTTTTTCATCAACAACTTTACCAACAATACGGCCTGTGCCTTGAAAAGCAAAGGTGTTGGATACAAATAAAATAGCTACTAGCGTAAAAAAGATTTTTTTAAATAAATGCGGTTGAAAGAAATTCATTATACAGTTTGGTGTTAACACGATAAAAGTTTAGTCATTTAATTTCCTCCAAAGAACCGCTTAAAACTTTACGTTTATATAAGCATTGTGTTAAATAATTGTTAAGTATTGTAATGTATAGCCTTGAGCTTTATACCAATTTTTCAGATAACAGATTTTTTTCTAGCTTTTTAAGAAGCCTAAAAAAGAGTAAAACTCACGAATACCCTTTAAGTATAAATTAGTTTATTTAAAAATATGGTATGCTAATAAGCTTTAGTTAAGTTAGAGTATCTGAAAAAGAGATATATTTGTAGAATTAAAACAGGTGTTTAACACGTCCCCTATTAAAAAAATGAAGAACATGTGTTAGCCCAGTCTTTAAACATACCTATGATTCACTTTCTACGCTCACCTACATTTCATGACCTTAGTGGCCTGAAAATAGATATTCACAACCATGTCCTTCCGGGCATAGATGATGGCTCTGTGGATATAGAGGAAAGCATGAGCATTAGGAATTTTTTAGCAGATATTGGACTAGATAAATTAATTTACACGCCACACATTTATCGTGGAGTACATAACAATACAGCTACATCTATATTAAATTCATTTACAAGTTTAATGGATTATGAGCCCTACCAATTAAACTTTGGAGCCGATTCCTTTGCAGCAGAATACATGCTAGATGATGGGTTTAAGTTGTTAATGGAAAGCGGAGAGCCCCTATTATGCCAAAAAGACTCGAAAATATTGGTTGAATTTCCGCTAAATTTTAAAAGCCAATTGGTAGATGAACTACTCTTTGAACTTTTAATTAAAGGCTATCAACCAATTATTGCACATCCCGAGAGATACCCCTATTTACACAATCAATTAAACTATTTTGAAAAACTCGTATCTGAGGGTTGTATGTTACAACTTAATTTATTGTCTTTGGGTGGCTATTATACCAAACAAGCAAAAATTATGGCTGTAGAATTATTAAAAAAAGAGTTAGTAGATTTTCTGGCAACAGATATTCATCATGCCTCTCAATTTAACATGTTCAGAAAAATTTTATGCTCCAATACTTGGAATAATTGGTATACTTACCCTTTCAAAAATAAAACCTTACTACAATCTTAATTTTATGATTAAATATCTAGCATATAGCCTTGGATTATTAACCCTACTAACTTTTAGCTCATGCAAAAGCTCTAGAAATTTGAGTTATTTTTCAGATTATTCTGATAAAAATTCCTTTACCCTTACAAAAACTAATAAAACACCCGGATTATTAATTGGAGATATACTTTATATATCTGTTGGCAGTTCAGACCCTGAAAGTTCAGCAATTTTTAACATCATTAATAGTGGAAGTTTGCAAGGTACATCAAACAATCAGTACCAAACTAGCCCAGGGTATTTAATAGACCAAGATGGGTGCATTACGTTTCCGAAACTGGGTAAAATAGCCGCTTCGGGCAAAACAAAGTCACAATTAAAACTAGAAATGGAAAAGGCACTCCTAGAATATTTAAAAGACCCCATTGTAACCATACGAAATTTAAATTACAAGGTTACCCTTTTAGGAGAAGTAGCCAGACCTGGCAACTACTCTACCCAGAATGAACGATTAACCATTTTAGATGCCCTTAGCCAAGCAGGTGATTTAACAGATTTTGGGAGAAGAGATAATATCTTGATTATTAGAGAAAAAGGAGACCAACAAGAATACCACCGCATTAATTTAAATATAAGAGCATCAATAGACGATACTTATTTTTATTTGCAACCCAACGATATTGTATATGTAGAACCCATTAAATCGAAGAAGTTTAAATCATCTACGCTGAGCCAATTGGGTCCCTTTGCAATTAGTTCTGTATCGCTGCTATTGAGTATTTTAATTTTTGCTAACAAATAATTCTTTCGTACTATTTTAACTAAATCGCCATACTTTGAATACTACTTACAACCAAAATGACGAGAATGTAAACATTCTGCAAACCATTAGAGGCTACTTTACTTTTTGGCCTTTATTTGTACTTGTTACCTTACTAACCCTTACCATCAGTTATTTCTACCTAAAGTATACTCCACGAGTATATCAAATAAGCAGTAAATTATTAGTAAAAGATCAGAAAAAAGGGGTTTCCCCTACTGATTTGCTTGAATCGCTAGATGTTATGGGCGAATCAACCATCATTGAAAATGAAATTGAGGTACTTAAATCGTGGCCCTTGGTAGAAAAAGTAGTTACAGATTTAGGGCTGTACACCAAGGTTTATAAACAAAATTTAATTAAAGATAATTTTGCTTACGGCATTGCAAACCCCATTAAACTACTTGCAAAATATCCAAATTCATTAACAGAAACGCCCGAATTACCCTTTGAATTAGATTGGGGAAGCAAAACCATATTCCTGCAAAACAAGCTATACAAAGCCGGCGATCTTATTGATTTAGGGTCTACCAATAAATTTATTTTGAGCTTTAACCCCAATTACGTTAACAAGAACATAAATACTTACAATCTAAAAATATATCCCGTTTCAGTTATTGCCCAAGATTTTATTAAAAAAGCACAAATAAAATCTACATCCACTACATCAACCGTCATAAACCTTGATTTAGAATCTGAAAACCCAAAACGAGATGTTGATTTAATCAATACACTTCTTTCAGAATATCAAAAATCAACAATTGATGATAAAAACCTTTCTGCCGCCAATACCTTATTGTTTTTAAACAAACGTATTGAGGTTTTAAGTAAAGACTTAGCTTCTATTGAATCGGAAATAGAACAATTTAAGGTTAAAGAAAATTTATTTGATTTAAGTGAGCAATCGAAAATTTTACTCAATGCCTTACAAAGTAAAGACATTGCCTTAGGCGAACTTGAATTGCAGCTAACTTTACTAGATCAGGTGGAAAGTTATGTACAAAAAAAGGGCTTTAAAGAACAAACCAGTCCTTCTTTACTCGGACTTAATGATCCAGGCTTAAACTCCCTACTTAGTAAATTACAGGAAACAGGTTTGGTATACAGTCGCTTAGAAAAAACCACGGGCTACAATAACGATTCACTTATTAAACTCCGTTCAGAAATTCAAAAATTACAAAACTCGGTAAGCGAAATTATTGTAAACAACAGAAAAAGTTTGAAGACTTCTGTAACGAAACTAAAATCAGAGCTAAACAGCTACGATAGTGAGTTAAAGAGCATTCCTCAAAAAGAACGCATATTTGTAAAAATAAATAGAGAACAAATTGTTAAAAACACCATCTATAATTTTTTACTAAGCAAAAGAGAAGAAACCGAGTTATCATTAGCTACTGCGGTTTACGATAGTAAAATAATAGAAGGTGCATCTGCATCTATCAAACCAATTAGACCGGTTATTCCATTAGTAATAATTTTAGGATTTTTATCAGGTATAACATTGTCTGTTTTAATTGTAATTGTAGGCCGCCTACTAAATCAGCGGGTATTAACCAAAGACGACATTAAAATGAATACCCAAATTGCCGTAATTGGAGAGGTTATACAATCTGACGAGTTAAAGGATGATATTTTTGCAGAAAAAAATGATTCGCTAATTGCTGAGCAGTTTAGAAATATACGAGCACAACTTGGTTTTTTAATTCCAGATAAAAAACAAAAAACAATAGTAGTTACCTCCTTTATACCTGGTGAAGGTAAATCATTTAACGCAACCAATTTGGCTTTAAGTATTTCATTATTAGGGCAAAAAGTAGCACTAATAGAATTAGATTTACGTAAACCTAAGATTGTTAAAATGTTGAAGCTTCAAAAACACACCAACAAAATAGGAATAAGCAGTGTGTTGGCAAAACAATGCACCTTGGAAGAAATTATACTAAAGCACGAAAATTACCCAGATTTATATGTTGTTCCGGCTGGTATTACCCCGCCAAATCCTACCGAGTTAATTTCAAGCTCCAAATTTGAAGAATTTATAGACGAATTAAAAAAACAGTTCGACTATGTGATTATTGATACCCCACCTGTTTCTTTATTTTCTGATGCGCTAATAATTAACCAATTAGCAGATGCTACCTTGTTTGTAGTGCGCCAAAACGTATCATTTAAAGAAAACGTAAGTAATTTAAACCAATTATACCACGATAAAAAAGTTAAAAATGCAGGTATAATTTTTAACGGAATTAACCCCGATAATTTGTTTAATTACGGCTATGGCTATAGTTACCTCTATAATTATAACTATAGCTATAAGTATGGTTACGGGAGCTATGGTAAGGCTAACGCTAAAAAAACGGGTCTCATTCCTAGACTAGTAAAAAGGCTTAACGATATTTTTAAACCATCTATATAAAGCTGTATGTACAGGTGGATTTATGTTTTATTAAGTTGAGACATAAAACCAGTTGTTTTTAAAGCCATAGAGGTCTTTTTGCACATGTTACATTGGCAGTAAATTACAATAGGCCTATAACACGACCTTAGTTTGTATAAAAACCACCTGTTAGGTTGAGCCTACAAGGTACCAATGTTATTAAATAATTGTGGTTGGAAAAGTGTATGCTAAAAAGAATATTTGAAGGTAAAGACGCGAATTTAAAAGAACTGCTAAGTGGCAGTGCACTCACTTTTGTGCTTAAACTCTCAGGAATTATACTCACCTATCTCCTGTATTATATCATCAATTTAAAAAATGGAGCCGAAGGAATTGGTACTTATAACTTGTTTATACAAGCCATAACCGTAGTTGGCATGCTTGTATGTTTAGGCACCAATACATCCATATTAAAATATGCAGGCCAGTACCATGCTGCAGCTGATCATCCAAAACTTTCATCTATTTATTACGAACTAACTAAATATATACTCCTCTTATGTATTTTAATTGCAGGTATCTTATTTTTTGCTGCACCATTTTGGGGCTATTTACTTGGTAAAAATGGGCTGTATACCCCACTAATAAAAAATATAGCAATCATTTTACCTTTTTTCGCACTAAATCTTATTAGCATAGAACTATTTAGAGGAATTGGATTGCTTAAATATTCGGAGTTTTATAGAAGTGTAATTACGCCAATTAGTGTGATACTACTTTATTTAATTTTTTGGAAGCGCAACCTAACTAGCGCTGAAATAACTTACCTATTTATAAGCGCTACAATTTTTTCTACAATCACGTCTGCTATTATTTTACGCTATAGTTTAACAGCGCCGCCCAAAAAACAAACTAAATTTTTAGGGATATCACAAATTTTAACAACCTCAATTCCAATGATGGTTAGTGGTACCATGAGCACATTATTAACCGCATTTCCTATCTTTTTTCTTGATTTTTTTGGCAGTAAACAAGATGTAGGGGTATTTAGTTTAAATTTTAAAATCTCTCAAGGTATTATTCTGGTATTAATGATTGTGAATACAATTTTGGCTCCAAAAATTGCATTTTATTACCACTCCGGTAAAAAAAATGAATTACAAAAATTACTGCATCAAAGTTCAAAACTGATGTTTTGGGTGGCATTTCTATTAACAATTATGCTTATTGTATGCGGCAAATTTGTATTAAGTTTTTTTGGCGCAGCATATACAAGCAGTTATTGGCAATTAATTATTTTAGTTATTGGCAATTTTATAAATGTTGCAAGTGGTTCAGTGGGTATTTTCATGAATATGTCGGGCAATCAAAAACAGCTCATTAAACTACGTTTAGCAAACCTTATAGTATGTTTCGGCGCTTATTGGTTTTTTACCCCTCGTTACGGAGGCATTGCAGTGAGCCTTATTACATCGCTCGAAGTAATATTATTTAATGTACTAACTGCTAGTTACATACAAAGAAAATTGCAGTATATAACTTATTACCTGCCATTTTTAGAAAAAATGAGCGCTAAAAAATCAGCATAAACTGCATACATTTACACAAAGGTAACAGACCATGACCCATATACATAGCCATTTAATTATTGCGGGTACTACTAAATCGGCTACTAGCTCCATTTTCTTTTATTTATCAAAACATCCGGAAGTAAATCCATCATTTTATAAAGAAACTCGGTTTTTTTTGGAAGAAAGCTATCCCCTATACAGACCCTATGCCTATTCAGATAAATTGGCAGATTACTTAAAATTATTTACGAGCAAGCAGGATAGTTTAATTACCATGGAGGCAACACCTGATTACCTCTATTCTACCGATACACCCCAAAAAATACACCAAATGTTGGGCAATGCGGTTAAAATCATATTTATTTTAAGAAACCCTACCGAGCGGATGGTTTCGTGGTATCGTTTTGCAAAGCAAATGAACGAAATTGGAGATATTAGTTTTGAGGAATTTTTAAAAATTCAAACCTCAGATAATACAGGTAAACAACACCAAAGGGTATTAATTCAGGGAAATTATTCAAACTATTTAGCAAATTGGTTTACTTATTTCACCAATAAACAAGTTAAAATTATATTTTTTGACGAGTTAAAAGACCATGAAAAAGACGTTTTAATTTCGGTAGCTAATTTTCTAGAGATCAATCCAGCGTATTTTGAAAATTATGACTTCCAAAAAATAAACCAAACGCAAGAAATAAAACTTAATTTTTGGCACAAACTTTTTACTCTCTATCGTAATCAAAAGAAAAAAATTAGAAAATATTCATACGATTCAAAAATTCAGCCTATTTTGAGCAAACTAAATTACTGGGTTGAATCTTTTTATTTTAAGGCCAATAAAAAACAAAGTTCTGAAGTAATTGGGCAAAAAGAATACCAATTCTTAAAAACATACTACCAGGCAGACAAAATAAAATTAGAAATCTTATTAAATAAAACGATTAAATGGTAAATAAGTCGGCTATTATTCTCAGGTTTATTTGGGTTTTTGTGGTGTATATGACCGTAGAGGATTTTATACTAAAATGGCTCCCAGTTTCTGAATTAACCTATACCTACCTCCGATCTTTAAATGAACTAGTTCTTTACACTATACTAGTATTTGTTTTTATTGATAAGGGCTTAAAAGGCAAATGGCAGTTTACCAGTATAGATAAATGGTTCATTTTATTAATTACCCTTGGTACCATATCCACTATACGTAATGGTGGCGATTTTTCAGCGGGCATTATTAATATGAAAGCTTGTTTTCGGTATTTTTCTGTGTTTTATATCTTAATACACACAGCTATTCCAGATAAATTTAAAACTAAAATAATAGTGTTAATTATTACCGTAGCAACTATTCAAAGTGCCATAGGAATTTATCAACATTATTTCGGAATTAGTTCATTTTGGCTACCCCGAGAAACACGTGTAGAAATTGGGGGCACTACAAAAACATTTAGAGCATTACTAAGCAACGGGATAGAAAAAGGATCAAGTATAGGCTTATTTGGCCATACAGTATCTATGGCCTTGTATTTATTTATGTCAACAACATTAATAGTAAGTATGCTATACCTAAATTCAAAAAACATACTACAAAAAAAATACCTGTACATTGCTTTAATCTTAGCCACAATTGGTATATTTTTTACCTATTCTAGAGCCGTGTTATTAGGGGTTATCATTCTATACCCATTAATGTTGTTTTTAGAAAAAAGGTATGCCAGACTCTCTGTGGTTAGTTTCTTTTTATTGATTTTTAGTGGATTGTATTTTTCCTTTTCTATTGGCTTAAGCAACCCTGATGTCGACGTAAAAAAAGTGCAAGTAAGCCCTATAGAAAATTTCCGAATGTTGTTTACAAGCGATTATGCCGATAAGGTTCAGAATTCACGCATGTGGATAATTGGTACAGTAGGCAATGCCATTGTAAACGACATCAATTTATTTGGCTATGGTGCCGATGAGAAAGTGGTGAAAGAAAAAATTGCTCAAAGCAGCACACTATTATCTAAATTAGCGTTTTATAAAGCTTTTGAAGATACCTACTGGATTGCCGTATTATCGTATTATGGGGTTGTTGGCTTAACCTTCTTCCTGTTGATATTACAAAGATTATATGCCGTAGCAAACTACGTTTATAAGCATGCTACAACAGAAGAAAACAAGGTATTAGCGCTCTCTTTAAAAGTAGTATTAGTTTCTACATTTATTCTAACCTTTATTGTAAGAACATTCGAATTTAGAACATTTGCTTTCTACTTTTTTTTATTTGCTGGCCTAGTAACAAACGAATATTTGAAAATGAAAAAACTCGAAAAACAAGTCTATTTGCAAAATACCTAGTACAGTAAATTGATATAATGGCTCACAAATTTAATATACTTATTGTATATACAATTTTTTCCTTACTAGCTTTATTAAAGCCCGAAACGAAGGTAGAGCGTGTTACCACTACCCATAAAAAATTTCCAACCCCTATCCTTAACACCTTAGACTTAAATACCTGTAGCTATACCTTTAGCTTTGAAAAACCAGCAGCAAAGAAATCATACCAAAAAGAAATTGCTTTTTTCCTAAACCAAATGGATATGCTCAGCAACAGAAAAGTTGATATCCGTATAAAAACCCAAAAAAACAACAAACAGCTAGCCAAAAATGGTTCATTTATACTACTTGTAGGACCTAGTAAAATAAGCATTACTGCCAAAGATTCGATAGGTATTTATTATGCGCTAGATGAGCTAGAAAAAATAAAAAAATTAGGTTCAGGTATACTAAAATATGGCCTACAGATTCATCAACCTAAAATTAATAAGCGTTTTTTACATCTGGTTTTTCCAGAAAAACCAGATGTAAAAAAAATGAAATCATTACTTAATTTAGCCAGGTATTACCACTATAATTACATCATTTTTCAACTAAAAAAAAATGTACAACTCAGTTCCATGGCCGGCATAGCAAGTACCAGCGCTTGGACTAAAAAGGAATTTGTAGAACTCGTAAATTATGCCAAAGCGCATAATCTAAAAATAGTGCCAGAAATTAATTTTCTTACACACCAGCAACATCTTTTTTCCGACCCTGCTTTGCTATACACCAAACAAACCTATAACCCTTTAAACAAAAATGTATACCAACTAGGTTTTAAAATCATTGATGAACTTTGTGAACTAACAAAACCCGAATTTTTTCACATTGGCCACGATGAACTTTATGGATTAACCCTTTCAACAAAAAATACAAGCGAAAAGGTATTGCCAGCAAAATTATTTCTATACGATGTAAAAAAGTTAAATACCTATATCCAAGCTAAAAAGATAAAAACAATGATGTGGGGCGACATGTTTTTAAATGCCGCAGATTTTCCTGATATGAATTATCATCCCATGCATGCCAATGCAGCTTACAAAAATTTACTGCCACAAGTACCCAAAAATATAGTAATATGCGATTGGCACTATTTTGATAAAAAATCATTTAGCAGTGTGGCATATTTTAAAGAAAATGGTTTTTTAACATTTGGCGCTACCTGGTGGAGAGCAGATTGTACAAACGCTTTTACAAATTACCTTTACAAAAATATACCCTTTGAAAAAAGTGGTTTAATTACAACAACCTGGCCAAATGCTTTACGCAAAACAAATCAAAAAAATTTCTTATTTCTTAATGTTGAAAATATTATAAAGAACAGTGGAGAAGCAATGTGGTTACTACATTAATTTTATAATAACATTTATTAAAACTTACAATTGTTAGCTTTTTTTTCCTTATTTGCGCCATGAAAATTCTTCAAATAAACAACCACCATTACATTCGAGGTGGATCTGAAATCATGTACCTAAAAACAGGTGAATTGCTAGAAGAAAATGGTCACGAAGTAATTTATTTTAGTACACAATACGAACACAATGTAGCACACGGGCAGAATAGCTATTTTGTGAAACCTATTAACTTTATGAATGAAAGTATACTAGGTAAAATACGCCAAATACCACGCTTCATCTATTCTACAGAGGCCTATCATGCTTTAAAAAAACTAATTCGAGCAGAGAGACCAGATATCGCACACTTACATATTTTTTATGGCAATTTAACTTCTGCAGTATTACAAGTACTCAAAGAAGAGAAAATTCCTGTAGTGATGTCAATTCACGAATATAAAATACTATGTCCGGCCTATACCTTTCTAAACGGAAGTGGAACCATTTGCGAAAAATGCGCCAAAGGCAATTATATACACGCAGTGGTGCATAAATGTAACAAAAGGAATTATTTTTTCAGTATTGTTTCTGCTATAGAGTGCTATTTTAGAGACCTTTTTATAGACTACAAAAAACACGTAGACCACTTTATAATGGTAAGTGGATTTATAATGAATAAACACTTAGAACACTACCCAGCACTTGAATCAAAATCCACCGTACTCTACAATTTTTCAACCTTAAATACTACAGCTACCCCACTCCTCTCTCAAGTAAAAAAAACTACCGATTTAGTATATTTTGGAAGACTATCTAAAGAAAAGGGGATTTTAACCCTACTCGAAGTTTTAAAAAACAAGCCCCAAATCAGTTTAAAAATAATCGGAACCGGGCCCATGCAACAAGAAATAGAAAGCTATATAAAAACCAATAAAATGACTCAGGTGAGTTTATTAGGTTTTTGTTCAGGAAAAGTACTATCCGATCATATACAAAGTGCAAAATATTCTGTAATTCCTTCCGAGTGGTATGAATCTTTATCGCTAACCATACTAGAAAGTTTCTCATTGGGAGTACCTGTAATTGGGGCAAACATTGGCGGTATACCCGAAATGATTAAACCAGAAACCGGATTTATTTTCACATCAGGATCAAAAGAAGATCTAAATGAAAAACTAGAAACTGCACTAAGCTTAAATGATGATAGATACACAGAAATTCAAAAAAATGCGCTCGAGCAGGTAAAATCTATTTTAAAACCAAATTGGTATTATACCCAATTACTAGGCATTTACCAAAAAACCATAGCTAAAAAAAATACCTAATTCATGCTCCCCAACTTATTAATCTGTGGTACAAATAAAGCCGGCACATCATCGCTTTATACGTATTTAAACTATCACCCAAAAATTTTCGGCTCCGCTGTTAAAGAAACCTGCTATTACTTACCATTAGTTTTTAAATCAACCAAAGAACCCCTTAGCCACTATGCTAAATTCTTTGCAGCGGCAACAAAAAAACATCAGTACAGATTTGAGGCAACTCCAGGTTACTTTTATGGTGGAGAACATGTAGCAAAAACCATTCAATCTGAGTTGGGAAATGTGAAAATTATATTACTTTTTAGAGAACCCAGTCAACGAGCATTTTCATTTTTTAAACACTTAAAAGGGAAATTTATTTTAAATTCTACAGCAGATTTCAATCAACTAGTAGAACAACAATTAACCTCACGTGAATTTGATACTACCTATTTAAACGAAAACCAATATGCTGCAAGAATGCTACGAGACGGATTTTACGATCGTTTATTTTTAGAATGGATAAGCGTATATGGCAAAGAAAATGTGTACGTTGGATTTTTAGAAAATTTTGAAACCAATCCTAAAAAAGAGCTTTTAGCAATCTGTAACTGGCTAAAACTAGATGATCGAATTTATGAAAACTACCCATTTCAAATTGATAACAAGTCTATTATTTATCAAAATAGCAACTTTCATAAACTAGCCCTCTTTATATATAAAAAGTTTGAGGTGTTTTTTAGAAAAAACAAAACCATTACACAAAAATTGAGAGATGTATACCAAAAACTTAATAAAAATATAGGCTCCGATAAAATGCATCCCTCTACCCAACAAAAACTTGCAGAATTATACAAACCATCTATTTCAAATTTTAAACAGAATTTAATACATTACAACTACTCTAATTTGCCAAGTTGGCTTATTAATCACCAATAAGTATGATTGCACAGCTAGATAAAGAATATATAAAACTGCGGCCAAAAAAATTAATTTCTCGACTCATAGCCTATCTGCTTTTTGAAGGACGACCCTATACCACCCGAGGACAGTGGATCAATCCATTTGTTTTTTTTCTACTTCATATTTTTAAAACCCTACCGAAGTTAAAAAACGTAAAATCGCCTATATACATCATAGGAATAGGCCGTAGTGGCACTACAATTTTGGGTAAAGTACTCTCCATGCATCCCCAAATAGGTTATTTAAACGAGCCAAAGGCTATTTGGGCATCTGTACTACACAACGAAGATCTTATTGGCAGCTACCACTTAAATAAATTACCCAAATACCACCTAGATCAAAACGATATTAGCGATACACAAGCAAACCAATTTCACAAATTATACGGTGCTTTCCAATGGATCACACAATCAAACCGAGTACTAGATAAGTATCCTGAACTAGTATTTAGAATTCCTGCTATCTTAAAAATTTTTCCGGACGCTAAATTTATTTTTTTAATTAGAAATGGAAACGACACCTGTAAATCTATCGATCAATGGTCTCAGAAACTAGGCAAAATTAACGCCAATACTAAAGATGATTGGTGGGGCCGAAACGATAGAAAATGGGAAATACTTAAATCGGAAATATTACAAAAAGACCCCTACTTTAAATCCCTACAATCCTACCTAAATAACCACGTTACCCATTCAAACAAAGCAGCCTTGGAATGGATAGCTACCATGCGTATGGGCATAAAAATGAAAAAGCAATACCCTGAATCTATTCTAGATGTAAAATACGAAGAACTAACTGAAAATGCGGATGTAACACTTACAAAAATGCTCAGATTTTGTAACCTAAACATCGATCAGAAGATGGTAGAATATGGTAAGAATACCCTCCACACCAAGGAAACTACATTTAAACTAGCCCTACAACCAGACGTTCAAATACTATTTAATGAAACCTCCAGCATGCTCAATTATAACTAAGTTTATTAAAATGCCCAAAGCAGTAGCCATAAAACTTATCTCCTAGCTATATGAATATCAACTCTAATAAAAGATTATCAATTATTGGCACGGTTGGCGTTCCAGCAAAATATGGAGGTTTTGAAACTTTAGTTGAACAAATACAAGAACCACTCAGCTCTACTTTCAACGTACATATATATTGCCAAAAATCGGCATATAACATACAACCAAAAAAGTATAAAAATGCCCAATTACACTATGTTAAACTAAAAGCAAATGGCATTCAAAGCATATTTTATGATATATACTCCATTATACATGCCTTCAAAAAAACAGATACTTATTTAATCTTGGGTGTTTCCGGAGCCATTATAATCCCTTTCATTAAATTAGTTTCTAGAAAAAAAATTGTAACCAACATTGATGGGCTAGAGTGGAAAAGAGAAAAATGGAGCAAACTGGCTAAACTATATTTAAGATTTTCTGAATATGTGGCGGTAAAATTCTCCGATACAATCATTGCAGATAACCTACACATCCAAACCCATGTAAAAAATCAATACAATAAAAATTCTGTACTTATACCCTACGGAGGCGATCATGTAATCAAAGAATCCGAAATCAACCTCACAGAATTTGGACTATCTAAAAACAACTACCTATTTACAGTGTGTAGAATAGAGCCCGAAAACAACATTCATTTAGTATTAGAAGCCTATCATCAATCAACAATCAAAATTCCATACGTAATTGTCGGAAATTGGCAAAATAGTCCATACGGAAAACAATTATTAGAGCAGTACAGCAACATTCCAACCTTGCAACTACTAAACCCTATATACGAAGCTCAAAAATTAAATGCATTAAGGTCAAATTGTACAGCATACATACATGGACACTCGGCTGGAGGAACAAACCCATCGCTAGTAGAAGCCATGAGTTTAGCACTACCCATTATACTATACGGCGTAAATTACAACAAAGCCACTACCCACAATAAAGGCCTATACTTCACCAATAAACACGAACTTGTATCCATATTAAATAACCTTGCAAACCATAACTTAACAGAACATGGCAATGCAATGAAAAAGATAGCCTCTGAAAACTACACCTGGGCAAAAATTAGCGTGCAATACCTGCAAACACTCCAATCTTAAAATTGTGTTTTTTTTTCAACATTTTTAAAAAAACACACATTTTTTGCATTTCTAATTATAAGATGTAAATTTATCCTTTGTGCAACACACACATTGCACCAAGCAACCAATTAAATAACTAATTTAAAATTACATGAAAAAAGTTTACTTCATGAAGCTAGGGCTTCTTGGCTTATTTCTGTTCGCTACCTTGTTAGCAACAGCACAAACCGGAAGTATCAGTGGGCGTGTATTGGATGAGTCCAAAAAACCCCTACCAGGCGCTTCGGTATCTATTAAAGGTACCTCTAAAAGCACTTCAACTGATGCCAATGGTACCTTCAAAATTAGCGGTGTAAACAACGGAGCTGCCACAGTAGTAGCAAGTTTTGTTGGCTACAACACCCTCGAAAAAAACCTAACGGTAAACGGCGATGTTCGCGTAGATTTCTCCTTGCAACCAAGTGCAGAAAGCCTAAACGAAGTAGTTGTGATAGGTTACGGTACACAAAAAAAATCTGACTTAACGGGTAGCATTACCAGCGTGAGCGCAAAAGATTTTGTAAAAGGACAAGTTACCACCCCCGAGCAATTAATTGCCGGTAAAGTAGCAGGTGTACAAATTACCTCAAATGGCGGTGCACCAGGTTCTGGTAGCACTATTCGTATTCGTGGTGGTGCATCACTTAGTGCAAGTAACAATCCATTAATCGTTATTGATAACGTTCCACTTGCAGAAAGTGGCGTAGCAGGAGCTGCCAATGGCCTAGCCCTTATCAACCCCAACGATATCGAAAGCTTCAACATCTTAAAAGATGCTTCCGCAACAGCCATCTACGGCTCAAGAGCATCAAACGGGGTAATTTTAATTACCACCAAAAAAGGAAGCAGCGGTAAACCTACATTTTCTTTCAACACACAAACCAGTGTTTCCGAAAACGTAAATACGGTAGATGTACTTTCTGCCCGCCAATTACGCGATGTAGTAAATACCTACGGCACAGCTGCACAAAAAGCACTTTTAGGTTCAGCAAACACCAACTGGCAAGAAGAAATTTACAATACGGCTTTAAGCACCGATAATAATTTAGGGGTAGCCGGTTCCTACAAAAACATCCCTTACCGTATTTCTTACGGTTATATGAACCAACAAGGAACCTTAAAAACCGGCAAATTGCAACGCAACTCATTGGGCTTAAACTTAAGCCCTACATTCTTTAACGACCTACTTAAAGTAAACTTAAACGTTAAAGGATCTATCAACAAAAGCAGATTTGCAGATCAAGGCGCTATCGGTTCAGCCGTGTATTTCGATCCAACTAAACCAGTATTTACCACCCCACCCAACTATGTAGGTGCATTTGGTGGCTACTACGAATGGTTAGATCCAACAAACGCTACCACCGGTTTAGCAGCATTAGCTCCTAAAAACCCCTTAGCCTTATTAGATTTAAAACAAGATAACGGTACAGCAAAACGCAGTATTGGTAACTTGGAGTTAGATTTAAAAATGCCTTTCTTAACCGATTTACGTGCACATGCCAACATCGGTTACGACATTGCAGATGGATCAGGAACCGTCGTAATTCCAGAATATGCTGCCTCTAGTTTCAAAAGATTCAGCAATAAAAGCGGTGTAAACAATAAATACAAACAAACACGCACCGACTTATTAATGGAGTACTATTTAGCCTACAACAAAGAATTACCGTCTATAGACAGTAAATTAGACGTAGTAGCCGGATGGTCATACCAACAATTTAAAACCAAAAACTACAACTATACCGACAATACATTCGACGGTACCGTAGTAAACACACCAAACTTTGCCTTCGATATTCCAGAAAACAGAATGTTGTCTATGTATGGCCGTATTAATTATGCCTTCAAAGGCCGCTATTTACTTACCGCTTCAGTACGTAGAGACGGTTCATCTCGTTTCAGCGAAGAAAATCGTTTTGCCATATTCCCTTCTGCTGCCTTTGCATGGAAAGTATCAGACGAATCTTTCTTGAAAAATTCAAAAGTAATTTCTGATTTGAAATTACGTCTAGGATACGGTGTAACCGGCCAACAAGAAGGTATTGGTAACTACGATTACCTATCGTACTACAATTACAGCTCCAATCAAAGCATGTACCAATTTGGTAATACATTCTACAACATGTATGCACCAGGTGGTTACTACGGTGCTCGTAAATGGGAACAAACAGAAACCTACAACCTTGGTTTAGACTTTGGCGTACTAGCAAACCGTATTAGCGGTAGTGTAGATGTATACTTAAAGAAAACTTCAGATTTGTTAAACAACATTACCCAATCAGCAGGTGCTAACTTCTCAAACCAAGTAGTAGCCAACGTAGGTAATATGGAAAACAAAGGGGTAGAATTAAACCTAAACGGTCAAGTAATTCGCAACTCAAACTTTACTTGGGATTTAGGCCTAAACGCAACTTTAAACAAAAACACCATTACCAAATTAACCATTGCACCAGATCCAAACTACCCAGGTAACACCTTTGGTGGAATTTCTGGCGGTACAGGCAATACCATCATGATCAATTCTGTTGGTTACAACAGAGGGTCATTCTACGTATTGCAACAAGTATACAATGCAGCAGGCAAACCAATTGAAGGCTTATTTGTAGATAGAAATGGTGATGGAACAATCAATAACAAAGATTTGTACCAATACAAATCTGCCGATCCAAAAGCATTCTTAGGCTTAACTTCAAACTTTACCTACAAAAAATGGAATGCAGGCTTCATCATGAGAGCAAGCATTGGCAACTACATGTACAACAACCAATATAGCTCAAACGGAAGATACAACGCTATTTCAAGTCTTCCTACCTATTTAGGCAATGCGTCTATCAACTACCTCGATACTAAATTTGACGGTATTACAGGTGGTGTAAACCAATTATTAAGTGACTACTACGTTCAAAACGCTTCGTTCTTGAGATTAGACAATTTAAATATTGGCTACAACGTTGGTAACCTATTAGCCGGAAAAGCTAGTATGCGCATCAATGCCAGTGTACAAAATGTATTTACCATTACCAAATACAAAGGATTAGATCCAGAAATTGGTGGCGGTATCGACAATAATTTCTACCCAAGACCCCGTATAGTGGCTTTAGGATTAAATTTAGATTTTTAACCCATAGCATAAAGGAAATTAGATATGAAAAAGAACTTTTTTAAACTAGCAGTATTAAGCATTGGCCTAAGCATAGGCTTAAGCGCTTGTACAAACAAATTAGACTTGACGCCGACAAATGATATCACATCAGCACAAGTTTATAGCACCGCAAATGGCTACAAATATGCCTTTGCAAAAGTGTACGGTGCCTTTGCTACCACCGGTAACCAAGGTGCAGGCAGTGGCGATATTCAAGGTATAGACGCCGGTACATCCGACTTTTTACGTTTATTCTGGAAAGCACAAACACTTTCAACAGAAGAAGCAGTAGTAGGTTGGGGCGATCCAGGCTTGCCAGATTTTCACAACATGAACTGGTCGTCAAACAACCCCATGTTAAAAGGCTTGTACTACCGCTCCTTTTACCAAATTACCTTAGCAAACGATTTTATCCGTCAATCTAGCGACGCTAAACTAGCCGAAAGAGGCATTAGCGGAGCAGATGCAGATAATATCCGTAAATTTAGAGCAGAAGCTCGTTTCTTAAGAGCCTTCCAATACTGGGCCTTAATGGATTTATTCGGAAAACCAGCTTTTGTAACCGATGCCGATGCCATGGGCGCTGCATTACCTAAACAAGCAAGCCGTTCTGAATTGTTCAGCTACATAGAAACAGAGCTAAAAGCAATAGAGCCCCTGTTAGCCGCTCCTAAAACCAACGAGTATGGCCGTGTAGACCGTGCAGCTGCTTGGGCTTTACTAGCTAGATTGTATTTAAATGCAAACGTATATACCGGTACCCCGAAATATACCGAAGCCATTAGCTACGCAAACCAAGTAATTGGTGCAGGCTATGCATTATTGCCAGATTATACCAAATTAATGCGTGCCGATAATAACGTAAACAATACCGAAGCCATTTTAACCATCAACTACGATGGTACCAAAACCCAAAACTGGGGCGGTACAACCTTCATTACCCATGCCGCCATTGGAGGCAGCATGCAAGCATCAGATTTTGGTGTAGGTGGCGGTTGGGGCGGTTTACGTACCACCAAAAACCTAGTTAACTTATTCCCAGATGCCAATGGCACCTTAGATAAACGTGCACAATTCCACTCTGCAGGTCAAAATATCGATATCAACGATATCGGTGCATTTTCCGATGGATATGGCGTAACTAAATTCAAAAACATCAACTCAAACGGAACACAAATCAGTCCTATAAAATCAGCAGATTTTGTAGACATCGATTTCCCATTAATTCGTTTAGGTGAAATGTATTTAATCTATGCAGAAGCTGTATTGCGTGGCGGTTCTGGTGGTAGCTTAGCTACAGCAACCAACTACATCAACCTACTACGCACCCGTGCGCAAGCCAAATCTATTGATCAGGCCGATTTAAACAACGACTTTATGTTGGCAGAACGTGGACGTGAATTGTATTGGGAAGGTCACCGCAGAACCGATTTAATTCGTTTCGGCAAATTTACCGATGCTAGCTATGTATGGCCATTTAAAGGTGGCTTAAAAGCAGGTAAAGGTGTAGAAAGTTATAGAAACGTATACCCAATTCCATCAGACGAATTGGTATCTAACCCTAACTTAACCCAAAACCCTAACTATTAATAGTAAAACTCACCGGAGGCCTTAAAACCTCCGGTTAAACAACGTTTATATGAAAACAATAGTAAAAAAACTACTCGTACTTACACTAGCAAGCATTACGCTTCTAAGTTGTAAAAAAGACGAAACCCTTACCAAAGTAGGGGCTACACCTAGTGGGGCTACCTTAAGTGCGTCGGCAACCACCATCGTGTTAAGCAAACCAAACATAGCCAACACGGCTGTAAACTTTACATTAACTAAACCAGACTTTGGTTACCAAGCTGCCGTGTCTAACACGCTACAATTATCAACCAGCGCTAACTTTAGCGCTCCCAAAGAGTTTAGTTTAAATGCTGGTGTACTAGCTAAATCGTTCACCGTGCTCGATTTAAATGCGCTCTTACTATCCATGAATCTCCCTACAGGAGTGGCTAGCAACGTAAATGTGCGTGTAAAATCTACCATTGCAAACAGCCAAAATCCGGCATATTCAAACGCAGTAGTAGTAACTGTAACGCCATTTGCTTTAATTGAGCAATTAATTATGCCAGGTGCCTACCAAGGTTGGAATCCCGCTACAGCAGATAGCTTAACTTCTGCAACTGGTAATGGTATTTACATTGGAACCATTCAATTTGATGCAAGCGGTTCTATGTTTAAATTAATGAAAGGTAAATCTTGGGCCATTCCTGCTTATGGAGTTGGTGCAGGTGGTGCTGGAACCATTGCATTAGGTGGTGGCGATATTACTGGACCTACAACCAGTGCTCCGTATACTAGAGATAACTTCCAAGTAACTGTAGATTTAAACTCCAATACCATTGCCTATGAGTTAAACTCTTGGGGTATTATTGGCAGTGCAACAGCCGGTGGCTGGAGTGACGATACGGTTATGAAATTTAACAATACC
>JAIPAN010000073.1 GCA_021740025.1 Sphingobacteriaceae bacterium | reverse complement strand
CGCCCAGAAGACATGATTGGTGGTCTAAAATAATATGGGAAAGAGATTTATACTTTTCTTAGTAGCAAGTGTGTTGTTTGTAGCTTGTCGCTTTAACCCAAATTATCAGGGTAAGGGGGCTAGCAGCATACAGGGCCAGTGGGAAGAGGTTCCCCCAAGCTATAAAAATGAATTATTGCAATACACCCAACATCAATTTCGTTTTACATGCGATTCGTTTTATGTAAAACTTAGCACCACAGCCAAAAACAACGTGTATGTAGATAGTTGCTTTAATAATGGGTACTGGGAAGAATATGCTCGAGGCATCTACGAATCGCGGAACGATACCTTATACCTTAGCGGAACCTTTACCAAGTCAAACGGAAAACAAAAAATATCGGGTTGCTACCGCATTGGTCAATACCTAAACACAATGGTAATTGATAAAGCAAAAGGCGATACCTTAACGCTTAAAAGTATGAATCAACAAAACCCGATCGCCTTAAAACTAATCCAATCTTGGGAATGTACACCCAAACCTCTAAACTAAACCGGATGAAGACTTCTCTATTAAACAAACTCTTAGTATTCGGATTGTTGCTTTACCTTCCATCGCAAAGTTTAGCTTGGGGTATGTTGGGCCATAGGGTAGTGGGACAAATAGCCGAAACACATTTAAATCCCAAAACCAAATTAGCCCTAAAAGCTATTTTGGGTAACGAGAGCTTGGCCATGGGTAGTAACTGGGCCGATTTTGTAAAATCGGATAAAAGCTACGATTACCTATACAATTGGCATTTTGTAAATTTTGCTGCCGGCTTAAGCTCGGCCGATATCAATGGACTGTTAAAAGCCGATACCGCAGTAAACGCCTTTACAAAAATTAATTTTTTAGTAAACGAACTGAAGAAGAAAAACCTACCCAAAGCCCAAAAAATTATGTACATACGCCTACTGGTACATATTATAGGCGATGTTCACCAACCCATGCACACCGGTCGTGCAGAAGATAAAGGGGGCAACGATGTAAAATTAACTTGGTTCGGAAAATCGAGCAATTTGCATAGTGTGTGGGATACCGAATTGGTAGAATCGCAGCAATTAAGCTATACCGAATATACCCAGGCGATTAATTTTTGCAGTGCAAAACAAAAAGCCGATTGGCAACAGGCACCCATCAATGCCTGGATTACCGAAACCTACGGCATGGCGCAAACCATTTATAGCGGCGTAACCCTTGGCGATAAATTGAGCTACCGCTACATTTACGATAACCTAAATACCGTAAATACCCAATTGCTTAAAGGCGGTATTCGCTTGGCAGGAGTATTAAACCAAATTTTCGGTAGCTAAATTCATGAAAGTACTGCTGGTTTGTTTAGGTAATATTTGTCGTTCGCCTTTGGCGCATGGCATACTCGAACATTTAGCAAACACCGAGGGCTTGGGCTGGGAAATTGATTCGGCCGGAACCGGTGATTGGCATATTGGACACCCACCCGATAGCCGCTCGGTAGCTGTAGCCCGCAAAATGGGCGTAGATATTTCCGAGCAACGTGCCCGTCAATTTGAACAAGCAGACTTCGATCGTTTCGATCATATTTTGGTGATGGACGACCAAAACCTAAAAAATGTAGTGGCTTTAGCCCAATCAGAAGAAGAAATACAAAAGGTGCGCCTACTACTCGGCACCGACTTTGTTCCCGATCCGTATTTTGACGATGCCCTCTTTGAACCCGTATATCAACTCATAGAACAGGGCTGCAAACAATTCATTGCAGAGGCTAAAAGCAATAAAAGCTGATTTTTACTACCTTTATATCCATGGCCACTACCAAACCCACACTTCCTAAAGGCACCCGCGATTTTTCGCCCGAAGAAATGGTGAAACGAAATTTTATTTTCGATACCATAAAAGGCGTGTTTCGCAAGTTTGGTTACCAGGAAATTCAAACGCCTAGCATGGAAAACCTGGAAACCTTAACTGGTAAATATGGCGATGAGGGTGATAAGTTGATTTTCAAAATTCTGAATTCGGGAGATTTTTTATCTAAAGTAAGCCCGGAAGAATTGCAGGTAGGAGATGCCAAAAAACTTACCGGTAAAGTATCCGAAAAAGCATTGCGTTACGATTTAACTGTACCCTTTGCCCGCTACGTGGTGGCCCACCAAAACGATATATCCCTACCATTCAAACGCTTTCAAATACAGCCCGTTTGGCGTGCCGATAGGCCGCAAAAGGGTCGTTATAGAGAATTTTACCAATGCGATGCCGACGTGGTGGGCTCCGAAAGTTTACTAAACGAAGCAGAATTTGTGCTTATTTATCAGGAAGCACTGAGCCAATTGGGCTTAAAAGATTTCAGCGTCCTCATTAATAACCGCAAAATATTATCGGGTATTGCCGAAATTATTGGGAAACCCGAACTCATTATTGATATGACGGTGGCCATTGATAAATTGGATAAAATTGGCTTGGAGGGCGTAGGCAAAGAATTGCTAGAGCGGGGCTTTACACAAGCAGATATAGAAAAACTCAAACCCATTATCGAACTAAAGGGTAGTAACTCAGAAAAAGTTCAAGCACTTAAAAAAGTGTTAGCGTCTTCGGAGATTGGGCAAAAAGGGATTGAAGAGTTAGAAATCATTTTTAACTATATCCAACAACTGCAAACACCTAATGCTACACTACCAAACGTAGAACTAGATATCACCTTGGCCCGAGGTCTAAATTATTATACCGGTGCCATTTTTGAAGTTAAAAGCAACGAAGTAGCCATGGGCAGCATTGGTGGTGGTGGCCGCTACGACGATTTAACCGGCATGTTTGGGCTCAAAAACCTAAGTGGTGTGGGCATTTCTTTTGGTGCCGACCGCATTTACGATGTATTAGAAGAATTGGGTGCCTTCCCAAAAAACACCAACGAAACCACAAAGGTGCTCATTAGTAATTTCGATGAGGCTGCTGAGAAATTTGCGCTTCCTATTTTAAGCCAATTGCGTGCTGCAGGCATTGCTACCGAACTATACCCACAAGCTGCCAAGCTTAAAAAACAATTGGGCTATGCCGATGCAAAACGTATTCCCTATGTAATTCTAATAGGTAGCGAAGAAATGACATCTGGACTTTTGAGCCTAAAAAACATGAAAAGCGGGGAGCAAAATACCCTCACTATGGAAGCCCTATTAGCCCAATTGGCCTAATTTTAGGGCATCGAATACCAAATGGCTTAATTTTTGCGTTTTATCGGTATTGAAATAATTCATCATGAATAAGATAGCACTGTTACTTAGCCTACTAATGAGTTTTGGCGTTTTTAAAACCTGTGCCCAAGATAACGTAGTAACTACCACTAAGGGAGAGATTACGTTTTTTTCTAGTGCCCCACTAGAAGATATTGACGCCAAAAACAAACACGTAATTTCCATGCTAAATACCCAAAGTTTAGAAATTATGGTTCGGGTACCTATTAATCAGTTTGAGTTTCAAAACAAACTCATGCAGCAACATTTTAATGAAAAATACTTAGAAAGCGACCGCTACCCTTATGCCACTTTTAAAGGTAAAGTAAGTCCTGGAATAAATTTTTCTGAAGTTGGCACAGTTGATGTTTCGGCCGTTGGCGTATTAAATCTCCATGGAGTTGATCAAAAGCGGACCTTAACGGGTAAAATAACCATAAGCAAAGATGGAATAAAACTCGACACCCGTTTTAATATTAATTTGTCGGACCATAAAATTGATATACCAAAATTGGTGTTTAATAAAATAGCGGAACGCATTGCCGTACACGCTACCCTCAATTACATCCCTTTCAATAATTAATTCCTTTTATTGATTCCTTTTTTTCATTTTTGGGAACCAATTAGCAAGAATGAAAACATTCGCCATAGGCAAACAAGCGCTTTCCCTTTCAGCCATACAAGAAATTATTGAAAGCAAGGCTAGCATAGCGCTTAGTTCTGAAGCCAAAGAAAAAATTAAGGCCTGTCGTGCATTTTTAGATCAAAAAATGTCTAAAAGTTCCGAGCCAATTTATGGTATCAATACGGGCTTCGGCTACCTTCAAAACGTAAAAGTATCCGATGATCAGTTGACAGATTTGCAACACAATCTATTGCTATCACATGCTTGCGGCACCGGCGAATTTGTACCCCAAGAGGTGGTGAAATTAATGCTGCTGCTAAAAATTCAATCGCTGGCTTATGGACATTCTGGAGTAGCGCTAGAAACCGCAGAACTTTTGGTTGTTTTTTACAATAAGAATATTGTACCCGTAATTTATACCCAAGGCTCATTGGGTGCATCGGGAGATTTAGCCCCTTTGGCACACTTGGCACTGCCGCTTATTGGCGAAGGTGAAGTTTGGGAAGGTGATAAACGAGTAGAGGCAAAAACTGTATTGGCAAAACACCGTCTTAAACCACTTAAATTACAATCTAAAGAGGGCTTGGCACTCATTAATGGTACCCAATTTATGTTGGCTTATGGGGTTTACATCTTATTTAAAACCCAAAAGCTAGCTGCTTGGGCCGATATTGCGGGTAGTATTTCTGCAGATGGCTTTAATTGCCGTATAGATCCGTTTAAACCCGAAAGCCACCTCATTCGCCCACATCGTGGGCAGGTAGAAACCGCCGAACGGATTTTTAACTTTTTAAAAGATAGCGAATTACTAAACGAGCCCGGAAAACAGGTGCAAGACCCTTATTCGTTTCGCTGTATGCCCCAGGTTCATGGTGCCAGTAAAGACACCCTGCGTTATGTGAGCTCGGTAATTGAAACGGAGTTAAACTCGGTAACCGACAATCCGAACATCTTCCCCGAAAGCGACGAAATTATTTCGGCAGGTAATTTTCATGGGCAACCCTTGGCACTGGCACTCGACTTTTTAAGCATCGCTTTAGCAGAATGGGGTTCTATTTCTGAAAGACGTATTTTTCAATTAATATCGGGTCAGCGTGGTTTGCCTCCATTTTTAATACAAGAAGCTGGGGTAAACTCGGGATATATGATTCCGCAATACACCGCAGCCGGCATAGCCAGCGAAAATAAACAACTGTGTACGCCTAGTTCTGTAGATTCTATTGTATCGAGCAATGGACAAGAGGACCATGTAAGTATGGGCGCCAACGGGGCTACCAAATGTTTGCGGGTATGTGCCAATGTAGAGCGCATTTTAGCCATCGAACTAATGAATGCTTGCCAAGCGCTTTCTTTTAGACGACCGAAAAAAAGTTCCCCTGCTTTAGAAAAAATTGTATCGGCCTACCGAGAGCTGGTGCCTGTTTTAGAAAAAGATCGGTTTTTAGCTCCAGATATAGAAAAATCGGTACAGTTTTTAAGAACGTACCCGATTATATAGCATTAGCTTATTTTCTCTAATTTGATGTGTCGCTTTTGCGGATCTTCCTGGTTGCTAATGCTAATTTTAAGATAGCTACTTGGTAAAAAATCACCTATTTTTTCGGGCCATTCAATAAAACAATAACTGTTGGAACTTAAGTATTCCTCTATACCAAAATCGAGGGCCTCGGTAGGTGTTTTTAATCGGTAACAATCGAAATGATAGACCAAGCCTCCGGGATATTCGTATTCGTTTACCAAAGAAAAAGTAGGGCTACTCACAGGTGAATTTACACCCAAAGAATGACAAATAGCCTTAATGAGTGTGGTTTTACCGGCGCCCATATCGCCAAAAAACAAAAACGTTTTATGGTCTTGGGCATAGTGAAGTACCTCTTGTGCAGCTTCATCGAGTTTTTCTATAGAGGAAACGAGTGTAATCATGCCACAAAAATATTATTTAGGTAAATACGTGGCAAAAGGTACAATCATTTCTTCTAGCGAAATACCCCCATGTTGGAAGGTATCGTTGTAGTGGTTTACAAAATGATTGTAGTTGTTGGGGTACACAAAAAAATCGTCGGGCTTGGCAAAAATAAAACTAGAGCTTAAATGTTGGAGGGGCAGTTTGGCTTCGCCAGGATTTTTAACTAAAAATACTTCTTTTGGATTAAAATTGAGGTTTTTGCCTTGTTTATAGCGCAAGTTGGTATTGGTATTTCTATCGCCAATTACTTTTACGGGGTGTTTTACCCGAGTAGTTCCGTGATCGGTGGTGAGGATGATGCGCACTTTTTTCTTGGCCAGTTTTTTCAGCGTATCTAATAAGGGCGAATGCATAAACCAAGAAAGCGTGAGTGAACGGTATGCCGATTCGTCGCTAGCCAATTCCTTAATCATGGCCATATCGGTACGGGCATGCGAAAGCATATCTACAAAGTTGT
>JAIPAN010000072.1 GCA_021740025.1 Sphingobacteriaceae bacterium | reverse complement strand
CAACTGTAGCCATTACAGCTGTATTTGGTACGCTTTTATTTTCTGGATATTTTGCTGATCATTCTTCTTATTACAGTGCCTTGCGTAGAGAAATAAATAGCATCAAGCGTTCTCAAAATGTATTGGCTAAAAATATCAATTCTAAAAAAGGGCCCGCTAACCCAGGTCAATTTGGCGGTACCGGTTTTGCACTTTCGGCAAACGGTTATTTAGCTACCAATTACCACGTTATTAAAGGGGCCGATTCGGTGTACATTCAAAATGCAGCCGGCGATACCTATAAAGTAAAAACGGTATTCGTGCAACCCGAATACGATATAGCCATTCTTCAAATTGTAGATCCCGCTTTCGAGTCATTTGGTAAATTACCTTATGCCTTTAAAAAATCAGATTCCGATTTAGGCGAAGATGTATTCACCCTAGGTTTTCCACGTGATGAACAAGTATATGGTAAAGGCTATTTAAGCTCTAAAACAGGCTTTGATGGCGATACAGTTTCATACCAAGTATCTATACCGGTAAATCCAGGAAACTCTGGTGGCCCTTTATTAGATAGCAAAGGGAACGTAATTGGTATCATCAGCGGAAAACAAACCCGTACCGATGGCGCTGCTTTTGCCATTAAAACCAATTATCTGCTAAAAAGTGTAGAAGAAATTCCCACAGAAGACTTAGATAAAACCCTAAGCTTAAACAAGAAAAATACAATCTCTAGCTTAAACCGTACAGCGCAACTCAAAAAAATTCAAGACTACGTATTTATGGTTAGGGTATATTAACCATACGCTTTAACAAAAAAGCCCTCCCGATTTCGGGAGGGCTTTTTTTATGGTGCTAAACGTACAATTTTCCAGTTGGCTTTATCTGCTTTTTTGTACACCACCCGGTCGTGCAGGCGGCTTTCGCGGCCTTGCCAAAACTCAATTACTTGTGGTTTCACTAAATAACCACCCCAAAAGGAGGGTTTGCTAATGGCTTTGTCGGCGTAAGTAGTTTTTAACTCCGCCCAATTTTTTTCCAATTCCTCACGGCTAATAACTTGACTTTGCGGCGATGCCAAGGCACCCAATTGGCTGTCTACAGGGCGACTTTGGAAATACTTCTCCGATTCTTCCTTGCTCACCTTTTCTAAAGTTCCCTCAATACGTACTTGTCGAGACAATTCGGGCCAAAAAAATACCAGGGCCACTACTGGGTTTTTTGATAACTCTTTTCCTTTACGGCTTAAGTAATTGGTGTAAAAAATAAAGCCATCTTTATTAAAGCCCTTTAATAAAACCACACGTGCAGATGGTTTACCATCGTGAGTAGCCGTAGCTAAAGTCATGGCGTTTGGTTCGTGTACATTGGCTTTTACAGCCTCATCAAACCACAGGTCAAACTGTTCTATTGGGTTTTTTTTCACATCCTTTTCCGAGAAAGGTTCTGAAAGATATTCGTTGCGTAAGCTTTCTAAGCTCTCTTTGCTTGTTTTCATACATTATTGCCCTAAATCCTTGGCGCTTTCTTCAATTTTCTTTTTCAACTCCTCTTTATACGCTATAAGTTTTGTACTTAGGGCGGTATCGGCGGTAGCCAATATTTGTGCGGCTAGTAAACCGGCATTTTTTGCGGCATTTAAAGCAACCGTAGCCACCGGAATCCCGTTGGGCATTTGCAGGATAGATAAAATAGAATCCCATCCATCTAATGAATTACTCGATTTAACGGGTACACCAATCACCGGCAAGTGGGTAATGGATGCAACCATACCCGGTAAATGCGCAGCACCACCGGCGCCGGCTATAATTACTTTTAAACCTCTATCGGCAGCCGTTTCGGCATACTCAAACATACGTTTGGGTGTGCGGTGGGCAGAAACTACCGTAATTTCAAAATCTACACCTAATTCTTTCAAAATAGCTGCAGCGTCTTGCATAACCGGAAGATCCGATTTGCTACCCATGATAATGCCAACTTTTGCCATGTTTTATGCTTTTACTTTGATTAATGCTTGTACTTTTTTGGCTTTCTCTGTAGCCAATGCTCTATTTTCGGCTAAGATAGTTACATGCCCCATTTTGCGGAAAGGTTTGGTAAACTTTTTACCGTATAAATGAATGTATACACCGCTCATTGCTAAGGCTTTTTCTAATCCTTCGTATTTAGCAATGCCTTTAAATCCGGCTTCGCCGAGTAAATTTATCATCACTGCATGCTGTATGCATTGGGTGTCGCCCAGAGGCAAATTAAAAATAGCCCGTATATGTTGCTCAAATTGAGAAGTATAATTGCCCTCAATGCTTTGGTGTGCACTGTTGTGAGGGCGTGGAGCCAATTCGTTAACCAAAAGCTGATCATCTTTGGTTACAAAAAATTCTACAGCCAATACACCTACCAATTGCAAACTTTTTGCAATGTGAATGGCAATGGTTGCTGCTTCTTCTTGAATGGTAGAGCTTAAATTGGATGGTGAAAACACATATTCCACTAAATTGGCTTCGGGATTGAAATCCATATCCACCATGGGAAATGTTTTAATCTCACCTGCTGCATTTCTAGCCACCATTACGGCAATTTCTTGCTTAAAATCGATGCACTGCTCCACCAAGCTAGGTGCTTCAAAAGCCTCTGCTATAGCTGCTGCATTGCGTATTTTTAAAACGCCACGGCCATCGTAACCATCTTTGCGTAATTTCTGAATGTATGGATAGGGGAACGTGACACCTCTTAATTCCTCTTTTTTGTTGATAAGCACAAAAGGAGCAGTGGGGATGTTATTTTCTTTGAAAAATTGTTTTTGAGTGCCCTTGTCTTGTATGAGGCGTATTACTCGAGCAGGGGGATATACGTTTACACCCTCTTGCTCTAATTTTTCTAAGGCATCGGTATTTACCTTTTCAATTTCAATAGTTAGGGTCTTGGCCGATTTGCCAAATTGATATACCGTATCAAAATCACTTAAAGAACCACAAACAAATTCGCTGCTCAGTTCCTTGCAAGGCGCATGAGCATCGGGGTCTAAAACCCTACACGAAATGTTAAAGTTAATGGCTTCTTGAAGGAGCATGCGGCCCAACTGACCGCCACCCAAAATGCTTAAAGTAAGATCGCCTTGCATGTGTAGGGCAAATTTACACAAAAGTGCCGGCATACACAATTCAACATTTTTTAGGAGATGTTGAAAACTAAAAATAGCTTCAGTTAAACTTAGCTGTAAATTTGAATTGCTTTTGGTTCCCGGCTTGTTCGGGATTAAAAGGGAATCTGGTGTAAATCCAGAACTGTCCCGCAGCTGTAAGCTCTATAACCAATGCCTTTTCTTAGTCACTGGCCCACAATTTGGGTTGGGAAGACCGGGCAACGGGGAGTAAGTCAGAAGACCTGCCATTGCAATTTATAATTCATAGCTTTCGGGGACTGAAGCTTGAATGATGTACTAACCGTATTTCATTTAAACCTCTTCTTTGCTGTTTGCTGTGGGAAAATTTTCCACAAAAATGGACAAAAAAATCATTGGCGTTTTCGCAGGCCTAGGGCTTGTGTGCGCACAGTTGCCTTCATTGGCACAAGAAACACAAAAAAACTACCAGCTAAATGAGGTGGTAGTTACGGCAAGTAAATCGCCACGTAAACAATCTGAAATTGGTAAAGTAGTGCGGGTAATTTCGGCACACCAATTGGAGCAAAATCAGGGGCGAAGCCTTACGGAATTACTCAACCAAGTGGCGGGTTTAACTATTGGCGGTAACGGAAACAACCCCGGGGATATTAAGGCCTTATATTTACGGGGAGCTTCGGCGGGTAATACCTTAATTTTACTGGATGGCGTACCGGTAAACGATGCCTCAAATATCTCCGGCGAATACGATATTTCGGCCATTGCTATTGATCAAATTGAACGCATCGAGATTTTAAAAGGTGGAAATTCTACGCTCTATGGTTCCGATGCGGTGGCAGGGGTAATCAATATCATTCTTAAAAAAGGAAATGGACCTTTAAACGCTACTACATTGGCCACAGTAGGGTCTTATAAAACCTACAAGCAAGCTGTGGGTATTAGCGGTACGCTGGCTAAAACTACCCTAGCTGTGAATGCATCTAATACCTCATCTGCTGGCTTTTCTAGCGCTACGGCTATACCGGCTAACAATTTAGAAAAAGATGGCTTTAGCCAACAAAGCCTACAAGCTAATGTGCAACAAGCGCTGAGTGCTCGTTTTAAGTTGTTTGCTAACGTACAAGCCAATAAAAACAAAGCCGATTTAGACGATGGGGCTTTTGCAGATCTAGCTGATTATACCTATGATAAACAAACGTATTTGTTTGGTTTGGGCGCTCAGTATATAACCGGTAATGCTGTGATTGGCTTAACGGGGAGTAAAAACAAAGTAGATAGCAAGTTTTCGTATGTGGGCGATTTAACCCGTAACGAGGGAGATATTAGTCAAATGGAAGCCACTTTGAGTACTCCCTTGACTCCTTTTGCTGATTTAATCTCTGGCCTTAGTTATAAAGAATCGGCTACTGATCAGCTTTCTCCCTGGGGAAGTTTATCGGCTAAAAACCACATTTCTAGCGCTTATTCTTCTTTCTTTTTTAAATTGGGAGAACATGTTCGAACCGAATTAGGCGGACGCTTAAATCGCCATTCGGAGTACGGGAATAATGCAACCTATACCGTCAATCCTTCTTATGTTTTTGCCAATAGGTATAAGTTCTTCATCAATTTTTCTTCGGCCTATAAAGTACCTTCCTTGTATCAATTGTTTTCCGAATACGGAAATTTGGCCTTAAAACCCGAACGCACACAAACGTTTGAGGCAGGTGCCGATATGGAACTTATTGCCGATAAATTAACACTTAACACGGCTTATTTTAAGCGAAATATAGCCGATGTAATAGGTTTTGGTTTGGATTACCGCTACATCAACCAGGCCAAGCAGTACGATGAAGGCCTAGAATTGGAATGGAAATACAAATTGAGCAGCAAAATAAATCTGGATGGCTTTTATGCTTTTGTTACTGGAAAGCTTGTGCAAGCCGATGGCCAAACGGAGGCAAACTTATTTCGCAGGCCCAAACACAGCCTAGGTTTAAACCTACAGGCGGCCCTATCTCCTAAATTTTCTGCGGCTTTATATTACAAATGGATGGGTAGCCGCCAAGACAGCTATTACGATGCAGCTTTGGGCCAAGGCATGACTACTGATTTAAAAGCCTATAACTTGCTGGATGCCTATGTACACTATGCGCCTAAGCAGTCTATTAAGCTATTTGTGGATGCAAAAAATATACTAGATACCGATTATGTAGATTTTACAGGCTATACCACCAAAGGCTTTAACCTGAATGTGGGCCTATTGTGTAGCATACGCTAATGGTCTTTATGAAAAAAAAGCCCTCCCGAATTTCGGGAGGGCTTTTTTTGTGCCTCATGGTTTTTATGGTTAGAGATACGAATATTTTTTTAATTACGTTCTTACCTAAAAAGAAATACATGAAAACACTAAAACCTATTCTCTTAATTTTTTGTTTACTAGCCTTTTTTTCTTGTAAGAAAACACAACAAACAGTTGTAGATGTGTATGTAACCGGTTACGAATACAATGCCGCGGGTAAAGCAGTGGCCAAAATATGGAAAAATGGACAAGCCGCACCCTTATCCAATGGTCAGCAAGATGCCTTTGGCAGATCTGTTTATGTTTCCGGAAACGATGTATTTGTTTCCGGATACGAAAGCAATGGTGCTAATACTCCCCAGGCAAAAGTATGGAAAAATGGACAAGTGCTATATAATTTAAGTCAGACCGTTTCTAACGCCTCATCGGTTTTTGTATACGGAAACGATGTGTACGCTGCTGGTGTAGATTTTCAAGATAATCCAACAGTATGGAAAAATGGGGTGGAGATGGCACCTGCTTTAACAAATGGCCAACAAGAAGCCTATGCCCTTTCGGTATATGTTTCGGGAGCCGATGTTTATGCAGCCGGATACGAAAGTAATGGCAGTAAGAATGTAGCTAAAGTATGGAAAAATGGAGTAGTGATGGCGCCTGCACTAAGCAACGGCTTACAAGATGCTGGAGCTTATTCTGTATTTGTTTCTAGTGTAGATGTGTATGTAGCTGGCTACGAAAGCAATGGCAGCAAGAATGTAGCCAAAGTATGGAAAATTGGAGTAGTGATGGTGCCTGCCTTAACAAACGGCCAACAACATGCCAAGGCACTATCGGTACATGTATCAGGTACAGATGTGTATATAGCTGGTTTCGAAATTAATGCTGCGGGTAAAAATGTTGCTAAAGTATGGAAAAATGGAGTAGTGATGGCACCTGCCTTAT
>JAIPAN010000071.1 GCA_021740025.1 Sphingobacteriaceae bacterium | reverse complement strand
AATTTGTACGTTACTTACTCCCGGAATCGTTTGTAAGCGTTGCGCCAATACGTTTTCGGCATAGTCGCTCAATTCCAATTGGTTGCGGGTATCGTTCTCTAGGGTCATCGATAAAATAGACTCCGAGTTGGCATCGGCCTTGGCCACAACCGGCAATCCGTCTATATCTTTTGGTAGGGAACGGGCAGCTTGCGACACTTTATCGCGAACATCGTTGGTGGCTTCTTCTAAATCTTTAGTGAGGTTAAACTCTACAATAATGTTACTCGATCCTTGATTACTTGAAGAGGAAATATTACGTACCCCATCTATGCTGTTGATGGCTTTTTCGAGAGGCTCGGTAATTTGCGATTCAATTACATCGGCATTGGCGCCAGGGTAGCCAGTACGTACCGATACCACCGGTGGATCGATAGATGGAAATTCGCGGACGCCCAAAAAATGAAAGCCAATAAGTCCAAAAAGGACCAAGCTTAGGTTCATGACAATGGCCAGAACCGGACGTTTAATACTGGTGCTAGATAAACTCATGTACTTAGTTTTTCACAATTACTTTTATCGGACTATCATTTTTTAGCGACATCATTCCCGTGGTTAATAAGGTATCGCCAACTGCTAAGCCAGAGAGCACTAAAATATATTTATCGGTGCGTGGTCCGGTTTCAATGAGTACTTCTTTGGCCATGCCATTGCTGCTAATGAATACTTTTTTTCCTTTTAAAATCGGTATAACAGCTTGTGAAGGAATTAAAATAGCATCGGGAATACCCGCTAGCGGCAAGGTAATTTTAGCAAAAGAGCCAGGAACCAATTGCTTGCCCACATTACTAGTTTTGGCTTTTAGTTGTAAGGTTCTGGTATTGGTTTCTATACCCGGATCCATGGCGTAAATTCTAGCGCTAAAAGGTTTGTTGTTTCCGTCTACAGTAAACTGTATTTCCGTCTGATTTTTAATTTTTCCGGCATATTTTTCGGGCACAGAAAAACTAATTTTAACGGTTTGGCTATTTACTAGTTTGGCAATACTGGTGCTCGGGTTTACATAGTCGCCGGTAGAAATAGAGCGTAAACCAATCCTACCACTAAAAGGAGCTTTAATGGCGGTTTTAGATAATTGTGCTCTAATTAGTTCTGTTTGTGCCTTTAAGTTGGTTAATTCAGCCAAGGCCACGTCGTATTCTTCCTGGCTAATGGCTTCTTTATTTAGCAATTGTTTTGCCCTCGATTCGGTTTCAAAGGCAAGTTTTTGTTTGCTTAGTGCTTGTTTAAGTTGCGCTTGTAGTTCGGTATCGTTTATTTTTACGAGTAGCTGTCCTTTGCTTACACTGGTACCTTCTGTAAAGTAAATACCCTTTACCAAGCCAGAAATTTCGGGTCTAATTTCTACGTCTTCATCGGCCTCTACAGAGCCGCTTAAGGTAATGTTGCTATCAAAAGCTTGGCTAGTAATAATTATACCATTTACCTTTGTAGGAGGCATAGCACCTGTATTTTTACCACCTTTATTAGGCCCTCCAGAACCACCTGCACCTTGTTGTGCAATTTTAGTAATACGATACAGGATGGCGGCACCTAAACAAAGGGCAAACAAAATATATAAAATGCGTTTAGTTTTCATTTAAAATATGTGTGATTTAGTGGCAAAAGTAAGATATTCAGGGCACATGTAACCAAAATGTATCCATTAAATTACAGGTGCAAGTTTTTCAAAATTTCTTAGTTTAAAATTTAAAACTACTTTTGTTATAAACTATTCTTGTAGAACCAATGAAGAATCTAAAATCATTTTTGTCGTTCCTAGTTATGGCCCTTTTAAGTACGCAGGCAATGGCGCAAAGCCATATTTCATTTGAAGTTTCTTTTGTAGAGCCACAAGCACATTATGCAGAAGTAAGTATGCTGTTAAAGGGTAATCATCAACCACAAATTGACGTGAAGATGCCCGTTTGGGCACCGGGGTCTTATTTAGTTAGAGAATTTGCAAAAAATGTAGAAGGGTTTAAGGCTATAGATGAGAAGGGAAAAGCACTCTCATTTCAAAAAGTGAATAAGAGTACTTGGCGCATCCAAAATCCTAAAAAATCTGATATTCGTATTTCTTATAGAGTATATGCCTTCGAAATATCGGTTCGAACCAGTTTTGTAGATGCTTCGCATGCATTTTTATCGCCAACAGGTATTTTTATGTATCCGGCAGGGCAATTGGCTAAACCATCTACAGTTACCATTAAACCTTTTACTACTTGGTCTAAAGTATCTACGGGCTTAAGTCCCGTAAAAGCCGGTGCATTTACCTATACCGCTCCAAACTTCGATATTTTATTTGATTCGCCAATTGAGGTGGGAAACCAAGATGTGTTTGAATTTACTGCGGCTGGTGTTCGCCACGAGGTAGCTATGTATGGTGGTGGTAATTATAATGCAGAGAAATTAAAAGTAGATATGGCTAAAATTGTGGAACAAGCAACCGCAGTTTTTGGTGAAAATCCGAATAAGTATTATGTATTTATTGTACATAATTATGCATCGGGTGGTGGCGGTTTAGAGCACCTAAACTCTACGGTATTGGGTCACCCGAGAGGGCAATATGCTAGCGAAAATGGCTACAAAAGCTTCTTAAGTTTAGTCGCTCACGAGTATTTCCACTTGTGGAATGTGAAAAGATTACGTCCCGTTGCGCTAGGTCCGTTTAATTACGATGCCGAAAACTATACCAGCAATTTGTGGATTGCCGAGGGCTTTACAGCCTATTACGACAACTTATTTGTTCGCCGTGCTGGTTTTTATTCTCCAGATGAATATTTAGGAATGCTTGCATCGGGCTTGAGTACGGTGGCAAACCAGCCAGGAAGTTTAGAGCAATCGGCTCATGAAGCAAGTTTTGATGCCTGGATAAAACAATACCGCCCGAACGAAAACTCACGCAATAGCAGCATCTCTTATTATGATAAAGGCAGCATTATTGCCATGCTTATGGATTTGGAAATTTTACAAGCCACAGCTGGGCAGAAAAAATTAGATGATGTGATGAACACCATGTACTACCAGTATTATTACAAATTAGCTCGTGGCTATACCGATGCTGAGTTTAAAGATATGGCAGGTAAAATTGCTGGAAAATCAATGGAGGTATTTTACAACGATTATGTATATGGTACTAAAAAACCAGATTACAATGTCTTTTTAAAAGCGGTAGGTTACCAATTGGTAGACGATAATGCAAGCAAAAATGAACCGTATTTAGGCATTGGTGCTAGTACCCGAACTGGTAAATTTTTAATCACTTCGGTTGCAAGAAATAGCCCGGCGTGGAGAGATGGCCTAAACGTAAACGATGAGTTGTTAAGCATTAACGATGAAAAAGTAAGCGGTACCATGGCAGAGCTAGATAAAGCAATTGCTGCCAAAGCACTAGGCGAAAAACTTAAAATGGGCATTATTCGCGATGGCTTGCCTACGACCATTGTTCTTAGCTTGGATCGAAATCCGGCAGTGCGTTATCGTTTTGTTTCGGTAGAGAACCCAAGTAAAGAGCAGTTATTGCTTCGAGCACAATGGCTAGCCTTATAAAAACAACAAAGCCTCTCAAAAATTGAGAGGCTTTGTTGTTAAAACGTAAAACGTAACGATAAACCTATGCCTTCGCCATTTAAACGGGTATTGGGCGCAAGTTCAATAGCAGGTTTCCAATCCATGGCAATATTTATAGGCGCATCTGGAAATTTAAAGTCCAATCCCAAAACACCATCGGCAGCTAAGAGAAGGTTATTTTCATCGGTAGGTTTATAGGTTCTAGAGCCTAGGGTAGCGCCAAACCCATAGTACCAACGCAATCCATCCACATCGTTTATGGGCGCATGTTTTTCCATTAAGCCGGTAACTCTGAAATAAGAGTAGTCTGTATTCGACTGGAAATTAACAATAAACTCAAGTGCATTGTTGGTGTTTACAAATGTTTTATAACTAATGCCATTAGCTGTTCCGAAACGACCACCTATAGCCTGTTTGTATTGTGCAAAAGCGCTGCTTGTGCATACAACCATTAGCAAGATTACACAGAGTAAGATTTTATTTTTTTTCATCTTTTTAGGAAATACGGATTAATGTATACGTGCAAATATCTTAAATATTCCTGCCTCTTGGCCAAAAATCGGCTTTAATTTTATTCTTTAGCTAATTTTTACTATATTGGTGCTTGTAACGCCAATTAACCACTCATGTCTGCCTTTACCCGAGTTCACGATCTACTCCCTCGAATAGAAAAACAATTTAAGGGAGAAGTGTTCATTGCTGGAAAACAGCAAGGGCAGTGGATTAGCTATTCTAAATCTCAATTTTTGCATCTTATTGATGAAACCAGCCGAGGATTACTGGCTTCGGGTATTCATCGTAACGATCGGGTGGCTATTATGTCTACAAACCGACCAGAGTGGAATATGTGCGATTTGGCCATTGTACAAATAGGTGCCGTGTTGGTGCCCATGTATCCCACATTATCTGAGCAAGACATTCGTTTCATTTTAGAAGATGCTGAGGTAAAGTTTGTATTTGCAGGTAGCAAAGAATTGGTAGCAAAACTAACTAAAGTTAAAAATGAAGAAAATTTAACCTTAGAGATTTATTCTTTTAACGAACAAGATGGGGCTCCATTTTGGAAAGAACTGTTCGGTAACAGTAGCTCAGCGATAGATTTACAGCCATTAAGAGCAAGCGTGCAGCCCGAAGATCTAGCTACGCTAATTTACACTTCGGGTACCACTGGTACACCCAAAGGAGTAATGCTTACCCATAGTAATTTGGTTTCTAACTTGGTGGCTACTGCAGGTATTTACCCACCCAACTTAAAAAAAGCATTGAGTTTCTTGCCACTTTCGCACATTTTCGAACGCATGGTTTCGTACATGAATATGTACATGGGTGTGAGCATTTATTATGCCGAAAGTTTAGAAACCGTGATGGCCGATATACAAGAAGTAAAACCAAACGGCTTTACCACCGTACCTCGAATGCTCGAAAAAATTTACGATAAAATTGTAGAAAAAGGATCGGAGCTGAAAGGGATTAAACGCAAACTTTTTTATTGGTCCTTAGATTTAGGATTGAGATACGAATTGTATGGCAAAAATGGCTGGTGGTATCATTTCCAATTAGCCATTGCCAATGTATTGGTGTTTTCCAAATGGCGTGCCGCTTTGGGTGGGGAAGTAAAAACTCTGATGTCAGGAGGTGCAGCTTTGCAGCCCCGTTTAGCAAGAGTATTTTGGGCTGCCAACATTCCGGTATTGGAGGGTTATGGTCTTACCGAAACTTCGCCGGTAATTTCGGTAAATGGCTTGGGGAAATACCAAGCACAATTTGGTACGGTAGGTAAACTTATTGCCGATGTGGAAGTTAAAATTGCCGAGGATGGGGAGATTTTATGCAAGGGCCCGAACATTATGAAAGGCTATTATAAACGCCCCGATTTAACGGCTGAGGTAATGGACGCCGAAGGGTGGTTTCATACCGGCGATATTGGCGAAATGACTCCGGATGGCTTTTTGCGCATAACCGATAGAAAGAAAGAAATATTTAAAACAGCTGGCGGTAAATATATTGCGCCACAGCTTATCGAAAATAAATTTAAAGAGTCTACTTTGATTGAACAAGTCATGGTGGTTGGAGAAAATCGCAAGTTTCCATCGGCCTTAATTGTTCCAAACTTTGCCACCCTACAATCTTGGTGTGGCATTAAAGGTATTCCTTACACCTCTAAAGAAGAGGCAATAAAACTACCCGAGGTGCTGGAAAAGTACCAACGAGAGGTGGCTGCATTAAATGTTGATTTTGGCAGCTGGGAGCAAATCAAAAAGTTTACGCTCTTGCCTAAAGAGTGGAGCATAGATGGCGGAGAACTTACTCCTAAACTTTCGTTGAAACGAAAAGTGATTTTGGCTAATCATTTGAAAGTAGTCGAAGCCATGTATGCCGATTTAGAAAACGGTAAAATATAGGGCTATTTCTTTCCCTTTCTCTCTATTGTCTCTTCCACTTTTTTAACTAACAATTTCTCGGCATTTTTTACCCAACCCATTAAGGTCTCAATCCATGATGTTACGTTTTTTGCCGTAACTCCTCGGGCCAATTGTTGGCTTATAATGGCCACCAATCCTTTAATTACTAGGCTCGATTTTTTGAAAATAACAGAGTTAAGAAGAATAGGTAATCCTAATTGTGTCAAAGAGCTAACTATATCCGATTTGCTAGTTTCGGTTTGGCTAAATAGATTTCTAATAGTACGAAACCATCTAAAGGGTGTATTTATTATACTTTGTAGCTGTTTGAGCTCTGCTTCTAATTCGGCCTCTC
>JAIPAN010000070.1 GCA_021740025.1 Sphingobacteriaceae bacterium | reverse complement strand
AAGCCTCAAGCTGATGTTGCGCAAAAAAGGTTTGGGTAACGTTATGCCCGGTTTCGCAAGTGCCCTCAAATTGCTTGTCGGCAGCGGCAATAATACGCAACAAGGTCGATTTACCACGGCCATTGGCACCTATTAATGCAATTTTATCGCCTTTTTCAATGGTGGCGGTAGTGTTTGTAAAAATTGGTAGGTTCGGGTACGATTTAGAAACGTGTTCCATACGAATAACATGGCGACCCGATTGCTTACTGAATTTAAAACTGAAGTTTACACTCGGGTTATCGTCGTCCACATCATCCACACGTTCCATGCGTTCCAACGCTTTAATTCGCGATTGTGCCATTTTAGCCTTACTGGCTTTGGCCCTAAAGCGTTCAATTAGCTTTTCTTCTTGCTTAATTTTTGCTTGTTGATTTTTGTATTGCCCACTTTGAATTTCTTCTCTAAGTCCTTTTTCTTCTACATAAAAAGAATAATTTCCAGCATAGGGGGTTAATTTTCCTTTACGAGATTCTACAATTTTATTCACCACACGATCTAAAAAATACCTATCGTGAGATACAATAACGATGGCTCCCTCAAAAGCTTGCAAATAGCTTTCTAGCCATTTAATGGAGGGTAAATCTAAGTGGTTGGTAGGCTCATCGAGAAGTAAAATATCTGGAGATTGTAAGAGTATTTTGGCAAGAATGGCCCGCATGCGCCAACCACCAGAAAATTCAGAAAGGTTACGACGGGTATCGGCATCAGAAAAGCCTAAACCCGCTAAAATTTCGTGTGCCCGGTATTCAATATTGTAGCCATCTAGGGCTTCAAATTCGTGTTGTTTATCGCTAAGTTTATTTAGTAGATCTTCCGAATAGTCGGTTTCCAGTTTTTTTAATAAGCTTTCAATTTCATCATGCAATTGGTTTTGACGTTCAAAAGCCTCCATGGCTACGTGCAAAATGGTGTTATCTGCTTGTGAGGAAAGCAAATCTTGGTTCAGGTACCCCATTTTAAGATCCTTTGCCATAGAAATGGTTCCGCTGGTAGGGGTATAATCGCCTACAATAATTTTAAGGAGGGTAGTTTTCCCAGTTCCATTGGCGCCTATTAGTCCAATTTTTTCGCCTGGTTTAATGTGCCAGTTGGCATCGTCGTATAAGGCTCTAGCGCCAATCTCGAAGGTTAAGTTGTTTATTGCGATCATGGAGCCGCAAAAATACGAAAAAAGGCTTTGCTTTATTAGTTTTTACTATTTTTACAGCATGTACAGCTTTCTTAAACGCATTCTTTTCTTAATTTCTCCAGAACGAGTTCACCATTGGGTAATGGCTGGGCTAAAAGCAACCTGTTCAATTGGTGTTTTTAGAAATGCAATACAATCCGCCTTCACGCTTGATAACCCTAAATTGGTTAAAGAAGTGTTTGGTTTAACCTTTAAAAATCCGGTTGGCTTAGCCGCTGGTTTTGATAAAAATGCAGAGTTTATAGAAGATTTGGCCAGTTTTGGTTTTGGTTTTATAGAAATAGGAACAGTAACGCCTTTGCCGCAGCCCGGAAATCCTAAGCCTCGAATGTTTCGTTTGCCTGCCGATGAAGGCTTAATTAATCGCATGGGTTTTAATAACCAAGGCGTTGATGTGGTAGCCGATCGGTTAAGCCGAGTAGAACGCAATGGATTGATTATTGGTGGAAATATTGGCAAGAATAAAGCTACGCCCAATGAAAAAGCTGTTGACGATTATGTGATTTGTTTCGATCGTTTATTTGATGTGGTGGATTATTTCGTGGTGAATGTGAGTTCGCCCAACACACCCGGACTGCGTGAATTGCAAGAAAAAGAGCCTCTTAAACACATTCTGAAAACCTTGCAAAAGCGCAATAATAAAGCTGGTCTATCTAAACCTATTTTGTTAAAAATTGCCCCCGATTTAAGTGATGCTCAATTAGATGATATTGTAGAAATTGTGCTAGAAAGTAAAATTGCCGGCCTAATTGCTACCAATACTACTTTGAATCGTGAGGGCTTGGCTTCTGCTAAAACATTAACAGATGAAGCCGGAGGCCTTAGCGGTAAGCCACTGAGCCAACGTGCTACCGAGGTAATAGCTTACCTCCATAAAAAATCGAATAAGGCCTTTCCAATTATTGGGGTGGGTGGCATTCACTCTGCCAAAGATGCACTCGAAAAGCTACAGGCAGGCGCTAGTCTGGTTCAGGTGTATACCGGCTTTATTTACCAAGGCCCGGGCTTAATAAAAGCCATTAATAAAGGCATAGCCCAAAATTAATTTCCATTATTTGCTCTAAACAAAAAAACCCGATTAATTGCTTAATCGGGTGATTTATATATGTTTCTCGGCAAAATGCCGGTTGTGCAGCTTATTTCGCTTTCGCTTCAATTTGAGCTAAAACAGCATTGTTTTTAGAAACTTGGCTACTAGCTTTCTCTTTTGAACGGCTACCCACCTCAATATTATGAGCCATTTTCAAAAATTGCACTTCTAAACGAGAAACGGTCTTGTTTCTTCTGTCTTTTCTTTTTAAACGAGTTACTCCCATGGTCTTTCTTTTTTAAGTTTTTTCTTGAGGTCGGAAGCGGATTCGAACCGCTGTAGCAGCTTTTGCAGAGCTGAGCCTAGCCACTCGGCCATCCGACCCTTTATTCAAGGACTGCAAAAATAGTAAAATATTATTTTTATAACCATAAATACTCAGCTTTTCTTTGCTGAAACTCTTTGTAAAAAATATATCTAGCAAAATTTAGGCTTTAACGCTGTATTCACATCGCCAATGGTATCTTTGCCGCATGAATTATGCCTCGGTAGAAAATGTAAGCAAGTCCTTTGGAATACGCACCCTCTTTAAAAATATTACGATTAATATAGATGAAGGCGATAAAATTGCCTTAGTGGCCCGTAATGGAAGTGGGAAAAGTACCCTCATGAAAATCTTAGCTAGTTTAGATACGCCAGATAGCGGAACCGTTTGGGTGCATAAAGATATTAAAACCGTGATGTTGCAGCAGGATAACGATTTTGACGGTACGAAATCTATTTGGGATAATGTACTTCGCTTAGAAAACCCCGTTGTGCAGGTGGTAAAAGACTATGAATTGTTTTTAGAAGAAGGATCAGATGATCATGATAAATTGGCCAAACTAATGGGCGATTTGGATGAGTTAAATGCCTGGACTTTTGAAAGTGATTTAAAACAGATTTTAGGAAAACTCAATTTACATCACCTAAATGAACCCATGGCTACCTTAAGTGGTGGACAAAAGAAACGTGTAGCGCTTGCCCAAGCACTTATTGAGGCGCAATTACACGAGGGCAAGTGTTTGCTTATTTTAGATGAGCCCACCAACCACTTGGATGTAGGCATGATTGAATGGTTGGAAGATTATTTAAGTGCTCAAAAACTTACGTTGTTGTTGGTTACCCACGATCGATACTTTTTAGATGCCGTATGCAATGAAATTGTAGAGATTGATGAAGAGAAAGTATTTGTATACAAAGGCACTTACGATTATTTTTTAGAGCAAAAGAGCTTGCGCCAAGAAATGGAGCAAAGCGAACTCGAAAAAGATAAAAATACCTACCGCAGAGAGTTGGAGTGGATGCGTAGGCAACCTAAAGCCAGAACTACCAAAAGCAAAAGCCGACAAGATGCTTTTTCAGGGGTAGAAGATCGGGTGAAAAAGAAGAAAGAAGTATCGGAAGTATCCTTACAAATAAAAATGACCAGATTGGGTGGGAAAATTCTGGAACTAAATAAAGTATCGAAGAGCTTTGGTGATTTGTGCATTTTAAACGATTTTGAATATACTTTTCAACGAGGCGAACGCATTGGGGTAGTGGGTAAAAACGGCGTGGGTAAATCTACTTTTCTTAAAATTGCCCTGCAGTTAGAACAACCCGATAGCGGTACCATTGATCATGGAGGCACCGTAGTTTTCGGCAATTTTGGCCAGGATGGGCTGAGCTATGACGAGGATGTACGAGCCATTGAATACGTAAAAACCATGGGCGAATATTTCCCCATGGCCGATGGCTCTAAAATTGGCGCCAGCCAGTTTATGGAAAAATTTGGCTTCAATGCCCAACAGCAATACACTCCTTTAAGCAAACTGAGTGGCGGAGAGAAACGCCGCTTACAATTGTTGAGCGTATTGTTTCGCAACCCGAATTTTTTGGTACTTGATGAGCCTACCAACGATTTAGATTTACAAACCCTGCGTACCCTAGAGGAGTTTTTATTAGAATATCCAGGCTGTATACTCATTGTAAGCCACGATAGGTATTTTATGGACCGTATGGTTGATCACCTCTTTGCTTTCGAAGGAAACGGGGTAGTGCGTGATTATCCGGGAAATTATACCCAATATCGGGAGGCTTTGCTTAATGGCTTAATTCAGGATGAAAAAGCAGCACACCAAATTATGGTAGATAAGAGCCAGCCTAAGGCTCCCACCAAAGAAAAAGTACAACTATCTTTTAATGAAAAACGGGAATTTGAAGCACTGGAAAAAGAAATTGCGCTGTTTGGAGAAGAAAAAACAGCTCTGGAGAACGCTATGAATGCTGGCATGGACTACGATGAATTGCAGCTAGCCGCCGAAAGAGTACAAGTATTGGTGGATTTGTTGGATGAAAAAGAATTGCGCTGGTTAGAATTGAGCGAAAAACAAGTTTAAGCTTAACGGCGTACTTCGGCACAAAAAATACCCGCACTAACCGCCACATTTAAGGATTCGGCAGCGCCAAAAAGAGGAATAGTTACTTGATTGCTCACTTTTTCTAAAATTTCTGGCCGAATGCCATTGCCTTCATTGCCTAAAATAAGTAGCCCTTCGGTACCAAATTTGGTTTCAAAAATAGAGGTTCCGCCCAAGGTAGCTGCAAAAGTGGGCAAAGTACTGTTACGTACTAAATCTTCTAAATTGATGTAAATAATATCCATTCTGGCTAAAGAGCCCATGCTAGCTTGCACCACCTTAGGGTTGTAGGCGTCTACCGTATCAGTAGAACAAATTACTTGCTTAAACCCAAACCAGTCGGCGGTACGTATAATGGTACCTAAATTACCCGGATCTTGTATGCCATCTAGCAGTAAGTGGAAGGTATTTGCTTCAATGGTGAGCTCTATTTCATCATTTTGAGGTATATATACCACCGCCAATACGTCTTGAGGTGTAGTTAAACCCGATATTTTAGCAATTTCATCAGCTTTAACCTCTAATAACTTTATATTTTGGGAGATTTTGCCCAATTTTGGGAGTACAGTAGAAGTGCCATAAACGGAGTGTATACGATATCCCGATTGAAGAAATTCGAGTACAGATTTTAGCCCCTCCACTACAAAAAGAGCTTGCTCTTTACGGTATTTTTTTTGTTGCAATGATTTTATAAAACCGATCTCTGATTTTGAAAGCATACGTCACCAAGCCAAATTTTGTACGTGCAATAATACTGCTTTTTGTGGTTATTTCTGCCATGGCATGTTCTTCTACTCGGTTTTTACAAAAAGATGAAGTATTGGTGCGTAAAATAATGTTAAAAAACTTAGACCCACGTTTTGAAGAACAAGCATACGAATACGTGCAACGGGATTTGCAAAAGCCATCTTGGTTAAACTTGCGTTTATACATTTTAGCAAATACCAAACACGGAAAGTACCGTACTGAAAACATAAAAAAAATAGGCGAAGCGCCTGCTTTGTTAGATAGCTCTTTGGTAGAAATATCTAGAACACAAATAGAGAAATTTTTACAAACCAAGGGTTTTTTGCGTGCAAAAGTTCAAAGTGCTATTGCCATTGAAAAACAAAAGGCCCGCATTACGTTTACTGCCAATGCTGGAGAAGAATTCACTATCAATGCCTTGAGTTATTCTATTCCAGATAGCTCGGTGCGGAGTTTATATTTAAAAAATCAAGCATCAATTTCGAGTATTGCAATAGAAAAACGCTACGATGCCGATTCTTTGAACGCTCAGAGAGAGCAAGTTTACCAATTGATGCGTAAAAATGGGTATTACGAGTATTTGCGTCAGTATTTACGTTTTGAGGTAGATACGAATGGCCTTAAAAACCAAACGAATTTAAAACTGTTTATTAGCAACCCGGCTGGTAAGTTAGCACACGAGGCGTATACTATTGGGAATAGTTATTTGGCTATTCGTACGAGTACTGGCGCTCTTGCAGGAACCAAAGTGGATTCAGCTGTGCTCGATAATCAGTTTTATCTCAAAGATTATTCAGGTAGGTTTAAATTGAAGCCCATAACAAGATATATATTTTCTAAAAAAGGGAGTATGTATAGTTTAGAAGACGAAAACTTAAGTTACGATCGCCTGTATGATTTAAACATTTTTAGAAATATAAA
>JAIPAN010000069.1 GCA_021740025.1 Sphingobacteriaceae bacterium | reverse complement strand
GTAACTCATATTTGTTCAATAGACGCTCGTAACTTAGCAAGAGTTTATACAAATCTAGCGAAGCCAATTCTTCGGCTGGATTAGCTGTTTCTGCAATCATGTTCGCTAAATCTTGAGGAATATGGCCTCGTTTTTCTTGTAAAAATCGGGCATCCTCTAAGGTTTTTAAGGTTTCGGCTACCTCTTTAAAACGCTTATACTCCAACAGTTTTTGAACCAAATCTTGGCGATGGTCTATTTCGTTCCCATCAGCATCTAATTCTTGCCGAGGTAACAACATTTTAGCCTTAATGCGCATTAAGGTAGCTGCCACATAAATAAATTCGCTGGCTACCTCCATATTTACCGAACTTAGTTCATGAATGTAGGCCAAAAAATCATCGGTAATCCTGGCAATCGGAATGTCATAGATGTTCAATTCGTCACGCTCAATAAAAAAAAGCAACAAATCAAAGGGACCCTCAAACTTGGAGATTTTTATCTCAAAAGATTCAGTAGCAGCTTTCACAGATCCCAAAAATACAGGAAAAATACGTTTTCAATAAAAATATAATTCTCCGACATTTTTAGTGTGAAATTTCCGTATTTTGTCAACTCAATTTTTTTGAAAATATACCTCCAAAATGGACATTAAAGCAGGCGAATTACTAGAGCAAATAAACTTCCCGGACGATTTAAAGAAATTTAAAGAAAAGGACTTGGAACAAATTTGCCAAGAGCTACGTCAATATATTATTGATGTGGTATCGGTAAATGGTGGCCACTTTGGTGCTAGTTTGGGTGTGGTGGAATTGAGTGTGGCCTTACATTATGTACTAAATACGCCAAACGATTTATTGGTTTGGGATGTGGGCCATCAAGCTTACGGACATAAAATTTTAACCGGCCGTAGAAAAGATTTTCATACCAACCGCATTTATAAAGGCATTAGCGGATTTCCGAAGCGTTCGGAAAGCGAATACGATACGTTCGGCGTGGGCCACTCTTCTACCTCTATTTCGGCTGCATTGGGCATGGCGGTTGCATCCGTTTACCAAGGTGAAACCGAAAAACAACACGTTGCCGTTATTGGCGATGGTGCTTTAACGGCAGGCTTGGCTTTTGAAGCCTTAAACCATGCAGGCATTGAAAATTCCAATTTATTGGTGATTTTAAATGATAACTGCATGTCTATTGACCCCAATGTGGGTGCTTTAAAAGAATATTTGGCTGATATTACCACCTCTAAAACTTATAATCGCTTTCGCGAAGATGTGTCGCAGGTGCTCAATAAAATTTCAGCATTAGGGCCCAATGCCCACGAAATGGTGAAAAAAATTGAAAAAAGCATCAAAGGCACCTTGCTTAAAAAAAGCAATTTCTTTGAAGCACTCAATTTCCGATACTTTGGCCCAATTGATGGCCACGATGTAAATCATTTGGTTAAAATTCTTACAGATTTAAAAGATATACCAGGCCCTAAACTTTTACATTGCGTTACCGTAAAAGGTAAAGGCTATGCCTTGGCCGAACAAGACCAAACAAAATGGCATGCACCAGGCCTGTTTGATAAAATTACTGGAGAGATTAAAAAATCGGTAAGCGATAAACCACAGGCCCCTAAATACCAAGATGTTTTTGGCCATACCATGGTAGAATTAGCAGAACAAAATCCCAAAATTATGGGCGTTACCCCGGCTATGCCATCGGGTTGTTCGCTTAATATTATGATGAAAGCCATGCCCAAACGAGCCTTTGATGTGGGCATTGCCGAACAGCATGCCGTTACTTTTTCGGCTGGTTTAGCCACGCAAGGCATGGTACCTTTCTGCAATATTTACTCGAGCTTTATGCAACGGGCCTACGATCAGGTTATACACGATGTAGCTATTCAAAAACTAAACGTAGTATTTTGTTTAGATCGCGGTGGCTTAGCCGGCGCCGATGGCCCTACACACCACGGTGCATATGATTTGGCCTATATGCGTTGCATTCCAAATATGGTGGTTTCGGCCCCTATGAACGAAGAAGAATTGCGGAACCTGATGTTTACTGCTCAGCAAGAAAACATGGGTCCATTTTCTATCCGCTACCCACGTGGTAATGGGGTTATGCCCGAATGGAAACGCCCCTTAAAAGCTATAAAAGTTGGTACAGGCCGTAAAATTTGCGATGGCGAAGAGGTAGCCATTTTAAGTATTGGCCATATTGGCAACGAGGCCGTAAGTGCCTGTAAAGAACTCAATGCCGAAGGTTTACATCCGGCTCATTACGATATTCGTTTTGTAAAACCACTCGACGAAAAACTCTTACACGAAGTTTTTAAAAACTACCAGAAAGTAATTACGGTAGAAGATGGATGCATTCAGGGAGGTATGGGCTCGGCGGTATTGGAATTTATGGCCGATCATGGCTATAGTGCCCAAGTTATTCGTTTGGGCATTCCAGATGCTTACATAGAACACGGAGAACAACCAGAGCTATGGGCAGAATGTGGCTACGATGCGGCTAGTATAGCCAAAACGGTGCGCAAATTGGCTACCGCTCGAACTACTGCAACAATTGCTTCTTAGAACTATTCTGTATCATTTATTAGCATTGGATTTTAGTGCATTATATATACCTATTTTTAGGTACTATAAATAAGGTACGTATTGATACGTATGTTTTTATAGGTATACAAATTAGCAAGAAACAAAAAAACCACGATTGCTCGTGGCTTTTTCTCAATTAAACTTAATTGGGTTTATTCGTAATAATTATTGCTCTTAAAACCACCATTTTTAAGGTATTCCTCTTTCTTCATTAACTGCAAATCGGAAAGTACCATATCTTTTACCAAGGCTGGTAAATCATATTCCGGTTTCCATCCCAATTGTTTATTTGCTTTTGTTGGGTCGCCAAGCAATAAATCAACTTCAGTGGGGCGGAAATAGGTTGGATCTACTTTCACGACCGTGGTGCCTAACTTAAATTGTTCGGCAGTTAGACCCAAGGCGCTGCATTTAGCTTCATCTATATTAATAATTACGCCTTTTTCTTGAGCCCCTTTGCCACTAAATTCTATTTCAATACCAATTTCTTCAAAGGCTAAGCGCACAAAATCACGAACAGTAGTGGTTACGCCTGTAGCAATTACATAATCTTCGGCAACATCTTGTTGCAAAATACGCCACATGGCTTCTACATAATCTTTAGCATGCCCCCAATCTCGTTGTGCAGAAAGGTTGCCCAAATAAACTGTTTCCTGTAAACCTAAGGCTATTTTAGCTACGGCTCTGGTAATTTTACGGGTTACAAAAGTTTCGCCACGTACCGGACTCTCGTGGTTAAACAAAATACCATTGCAAGCATACATGCCATAAGCTTCTCGGTAATTAACCGTAATCCAATAGCCGTATAATTTAGCTACAGCATAGGGCGATCGTGGATAGAAAGGCGTGGTTTCGCTCTGTGGTACAGCTTGTACTAAGCCATATAACTCGGAAGTAGAGGCTTGGTAAATACGAGTTTTGGCTGTTAAACCTAAAATTCGGACCGCTTCTAAAATACGTAGAGGGCCAACTGCATCTACATTGGCGGTGTATTCAGCAGTTTCGAAACTCACTTTTACATGGCTTTGAGCGGCTAAATTATAAATTTCATCGGGTTGCGTTTCTTGTATAATGCGAATGAGGTTGGTTGCATCGGTTAAATCGCCGTAATGTAATTTAAAACGAACATCGGCTTCATGCTGATCTTGGTATAAATGATCTATGCGTTCGGTATTAAAAGAAGAGGCTCTCCGTTTAATGCCGTGCACTTCGTAGCCTTTTTTTAATAATAGTTCGGCTAAATAGGCTCCATCTTGACCGGTAATTCCCGTAATTAATGCAACTTTTTTCATGACTTTATCGTGGAACAAGCTTATTGCTGGCTTATTTTTAAAAGATATTGACCGTACCCGCTTTTAAGTAAAGGCTCTGCTAGGCTAAGTAATTGTTGTTTAGTAATAAACCCTTGTTGGTAGGCAATTTCTTCAATACAGCCTACTTTTAAGCCTTGGCGTTCTTCAATTACTTGAACAAACTGACCGGCCTGCATAAGTGAAGCAAAAGTACCGGTATCTAACCAAGCTGTACCTCTACTTAAAACAGCTACTTTAAGTTTTCCTTGGGCCAAATAGGCTTTATTAACATCGGTTATTTCATATTCACCACGGGCAGAAGGCTGAATGCTTTTTGCCAACTGCACCACCGAATTATCGTAAAAATATAATCCCGGAACCGCATAATTTGATTTTGGGATTTTGGGTTTTTCTTCTATAGAAACTGCCTCGAAATTTTCATTGAACTCCACTACGCCATAACGTTCTGGATCGGCTACCTGATAGGCAAAAACAAGCCCTCCGTTGGGTTTGGTGCTTTCTTGCATCAAACTAGACATGCTATCTCCGTAGAAAATATTATCGCCTAAAATGAGAGCTACATCATCGGTACCAATGAAATCGGCGCCAATTACAAAAGCTTGAGCTAAGCCGTTTGGTACAGCTTGCTCAGCATATGAAAAAGAGCAGCCTAGATTTTTTCCATCGCCCAATAATTTCTCAAAATGAGGCAAATCGTGCGGAGTGGAAATGATGAGAATTTCTCGAATTCCTGCCGATAGCAGTGTGGAGAGTGGATAATAAATCATCGGTTTGTCGTAAACAGGCATTAATTGCTTGCTTACGGCGAGAGTTAAGGGATGCAAGCGGGTACCGGAACCTCCGGCTAAAATAATTCCTTTCACTAGGTTATGTATTTGGCTGGTTAAAAATAAGAGTTTTATTGCATAGACTCCACTTTTTTCTCTAGTTCTTGATACCATTCCTCTCCGTATATGCGAATAAGGGGTTCTTTTAGGAAACTATAAACGGGTACTTTTAATTCTTTACCAAAAGAACAAGCCGAGCTGCAAATATGCCAGCGATCGTAATGCAAGACATCAAATTCGGGATACTTGGTTATGCGTATGGGGTATAAATGGCAGGAAATTGGCTTTTTCCAATGCACAATACCTGCTTCGTAGGCTTTTTCGATAGCGCATTTGGTTATGCCGTTTTCCCAGGTTACGTAGGCGCATTCTTTCACTTGATCAACACAGGGGGTGGTATAATCTCCATCGGCATCTATAACGTGGGTACCTGAATTTTCCACTGCCTCAATGCCTTTTTCGGTCATTAGGGGTTTTATAAGCGGATATATTTCTTCTAAAATAGTTAGTTCCGATTTTAGGAGAGGTGCTCCTGCATCGCCTTCGATGCAACATGCACCCTTGCAGCGATTGAGATTACACACAAAGTTTTCGGACACGATATCGTCGTGTACCAAGGTGTGTTGTACTTCTATCATGACCCTTTTTTGCCAAGTAGCGGATATTTCAATCCGCTAGCACTAGTTAACTCCATACTAATGGAACCCACCAAAACTTCAACATGTGCCTTTACCGGAATTCGGTTGCTGTCATCGGTTATCCATAAGTATAGTTTACTCTCTTTTCTGAATATACGACCAGGCTCTATGGAAGGGCTGAATTTTAAACAATTGAAGGTGCCTAAAGCAGTTTTTACAATTTCTTTACCAACATATTCAATGTCTAATTGAGAAATACCATCTGTTAGAAAATAACTCAGAGTAAATTTTTGACCTTTGGTTACCTGATTCATATTGAGGCTTCGGGCAAAATAATAGGCCGAAACAACATCGAAAGTTTGCACGTTACCGCTAAAGGTGCCTTTGTTTGAAACTACTTTCTTTTGTTCCTGATAAAAACGAGCTTTATCTGAGCGACGATAATTGGATTCGTGGATATTTTCGGTGTATAAATACGGGGTTAATTCCGTTTTATCGATATAGGAATCGTAGCGGTTGCGCACTTTATGAAAAAAATCGAAAGTACCTGAGGTACGCCCTTCGGCCACCAAATGAAAAACTGGTCTGTCGTCAAAAGTTAAATCAGAATCATTTATTTTTAGAGTAGCCTCTGCAGCAGTAAAAATGCCGTATTTAAGCTTGTATTTTAGTTGTTCCCCAACCTGAAAAGCGGGCTCATTGGTGTTTTTTAGTTCTTGGGCTGGGGCTGTAAGTGTACTAAGTAGAAAGAGTATTGCGACTATTTTTTTCATACAAATAGGTGTTAATGTTAAATAGTTTTGCGTTTAAAAACCGGAACGGTTGAACAAGGTTCGCCAAAAAATACACTTTGTGCAACTTTAGTTAACATATCGGCAAGGGTAACATAGGCAGATGTAGGAACAGGAATATCGCCACAGCCTTTTACCACGATGCGTTGATCGCGGTAGTTTTCAATGGATATGGCTGCCAATGCTCTATCAAAAAGTATAAGTTCTAGATTGGCTAAATCGCCAAAAACTATGGTTTGGGCAAAAGGGCTAAGCTTGCTGGCTACCAACATGTAGGCCCAGGTAGGCACAATGGCATCGGTAGAACAATAT
>JAIPAN010000068.1 GCA_021740025.1 Sphingobacteriaceae bacterium | reverse complement strand
GTTTAGCTATTTTTAATAAGACGGCAAATCTAACTATTTTTTTTGTAGATAGGTAGCCGTTTTTTAGAAAGCATCTCGGTTTTTGTCAGAATCTTAAATTATCGCTTTTTATAGGTGATAAACGTGTATGAATAGGCATTTTTTTCGTCTGCCTGATGGGTTTCGGTTTCAATAGCTTCCCACGTGCTCGGAGCTGGCCTTTCAAAAAAAGTATCGGCTTCGAAACTGTTGTGTACAATGGTGAGGTGTATGGTGCTGATGAAAGGCATGGCTTGTTTAAAAATTTCGGCCCCACCAATAATAAATGCCTTATTTTCATTGCCTACCAAAGCAATGGCATTGTTTAAACTATCGGCTACCTCTACGCCTTCAATGCGCAAGTCTGCCTGCCTGCTAATTACCATATTTCGTCTGTTAGGAAGTGCTCTTCCAATAGAATCGTACGTTTTGCGCCCCATGATAATGGGATGGCCAGTGGTAATTTCTTTAAAATGCTTTAAACCGGCAGGTAAATGCCAAAGCAATTGGTTGTTTTTACCAATGCCACCCTGTACATCAACTGCCACAACAAGTTCTAGTATAGCTGCCATATTAAATTGCTACCGGAGCTTTAATGTGTGGATGTGGATCGTAATTTTCTAGCGTGAAGTCTTCAAACGTAAAATCGAAAATATCGCTTATGTTCGGGTTTAGTTTCATGCTAGGCAGCGGGCGTGGCTCTCTGCTCAATTGCAAATGGGTTTGCTCTAAGTGGTTGTTGTATAAATGCGCATCGCCAAGGGTGTGTACAAAATCGCCAGCTTGCAAGCCACATACTTGTGCCACCATCATGGTTAATAAGGCATAGGAAGCTATATTAAAAGGCACTCCTAAAAAAATATCGGCACTACGTTGGTAAAGTTGACAGCTCAATTTGCCATCGGCCACGTAAAACTGAAAGAAAGCGTGGCAAGGTGGAAGCGCCATGTTTTCAATTTCGCCTACATTCCAGGCCGAAACAATTAATCTACGAGAATCGGGGTTTGTTTTTATTTGGTTGATTACCTGTTTAATTTGATCGATATGCTGGCCATTGGCTGTTGGCCAAGAACGCCATTGGGAGCCGTATACAGGTCCTAAATTGCCATTTTCGTCTGCCCATTCATCCCAAATGCTTACGCCATTTTCTTTTAAATAGGCAATATTGGTATCTCCTTTTAAAAACCAAATAAGTTCGTGTATGATAGAACGGAGGTGGCATTTTTTGGTAGTTACCAGTGGAAAACCTTCTTGTAAATTAAAACGCATTTGATAGCCAAATACGCTAATGGTACCCGTTCCCGTCCGATCGTGTTTTTGTGTGCCTTCGTTAAGCACATGCTGCATCAAGTCTAAATATGCTTTCATTATTTTCTACTCCTATGCAAATAAAATAAATGTATTTTTGGCATCCTAACATTGTTTATAAATAAACACCGATGTTTAGAAAATGATTTGTTTCCCAAACGCTAAAATTAATATCGGTTTAACTATTACCGATCGTCGTGCTGATGGTTATCATAACCTAGAGAGTGTCTTTTATCCTATTCTTTTGCATGATGCATTAGAGGTTATTGAGGCTGATGAATTGTCTTTTACTTCTTCTGGTTTAACTATACCAGGCAATGCCGATAGTAATTTATGTGTAAAGGCCTATCATTTGCTTGCTGCCGATTTTTCCTTACCGCCCGTACATATTCATTTGCACAAGCATGTACCCATTGGTGCAGGTTTAGGCGGCGGTTCTGCCGATGCAGCATTTTTTTTAAAATTAATGAATGACAAGTTCGAATTGGGTTTAGCTGTTGAGCAATTAGAAACTTATGCAAGCCGTTTAGGTGCCGATTGCCCATTCTTTATCAGTAGTAAACCGGCATTTGTCACAGGTATTGGCGATCAGCTTCAAGAAATCGTTTTAGATTTTAGCGCTTATTATTTGGTTTTAGTAACGCCTGATGTGCATATTTCTACCGCAGAAGCTTATAGAGGGGTAAAACCAGCAACTCCCGTATATAGTTTGCTCGAAAGCATTCAGAAACCCGTTTCGGAGTGGAAGAATTTCATAAGCAACGATTTCGAGAAACACGTATTCGAAGCCTATCCGCAAATAAGAGCGCTTAAATCGTCTTTATACGAAGCTGGGGCCCTGTATGCAACCATGACGGGTAGTGGTTCGTCGGTAGTTGGAATTTTTGAAAAACCAGTGGTTTTGCCTGCCTTGGAAAAAGAGGCTCAGATATTCTATGGTGTTTAGTTGATATATTCTCTATCCTCGTGGCTTAAACCCGACTCATCTTCCTCGTATTCTTTAAATTCACTGGTTTCTTTCGGCTTATTGCCCGATTTTCCCATTAAAAAGCCTCCGAGCCATCCAGCAAAGAAAACACCTCCAATTATAGCTAGTTTAGAAATTTTGGAGTTGCCAAAAAACCAAAAATTTACGGCATCGGTATTGTTTATGGCTACAAGGCTTGCCACAATGCTTATCAAAATAATGAAAATACTTTTTACACTCATCTTAGTACGAATAATTGATACCGAATTCGAATATCGGGTTTTTAACCGATTTGTCGCTCGAGAAAATCATCTTTCCGCCCACATTAAAGTTGGGTAGGTAAAAGCGTAGTAAATTTACGTCCGCCCGTAATTCAAAGCCATAAGTACGAGGAATGAAGGCTTTGTTTGCGGCTATATTCTCATAATCGGCAAAAAGAGCTGCTCTAATCCGTTTGATATAAGCCAAGCTGCCAATTTCCCAATCGGGATAGGCAATGGGGAAACGGTAGTCTAATAGCAGTGTATTCTGCAAAGGGTCGGTATTAATTAGTTGGTTGTAACCGCTTATTGTTGGAATATTAAGTGCGTAATCATAAGCCGTTCCTCTAGTTGTTTGGGTATTAAAACTTGCAGAAAAGCTATGGTTGCGCCATAATCCGGGTGTAAAAAACAAACTTTGGGTGCTTAATAGTGTGCCTTCTAAGTTTTTGTCAAAGGGGAGGTGCTCGTATGCAATTAAAAAATTCTGTCCCCATCTAGGTGCCAAATCTCTAGTACTTCGCCTCGTATTTTGGTTTATATACAGGCTGTATTGCATGGGAAAGGCCAATGAACTAGCTAGGGTTAGGCCTTGGGGTACTCCCGAAATTTGATTTCTAGCTGTATAACTTGTTGCTATTTCAATACCCGCAGTTCCGTGTTTATCAAGGTGATTAAAAGCAAATGGTATGTTTATGCTCAATTCACTCATTTGTTCACGCCAGGTAATGGGAGCGTTGTTATATACCGTTCTTCGGGCTCTATCTTTAAAATCGAGTTTTAAAATGGGGTAGAGGGCCTTATAAGTGATTCCTGCCTGGTATTCACTTTTCCCTAAACCTTGGTTGTAAACGTAGCCTGCGTAAAAGTCTACGGTATTCATCAAGTTGTTCGATACAGCTTTTATACCCAAATTCAATTCGTCGGTAAATTCGTTGTTAATTACAATGGGTAAAAAACTGTGAAAGTTAAACGCATGCTTTACCTGGCTATACCTATTAGATTTAAATACGTTTTGAGGTACTTGCTTAAAATCAATTGGGGCACCATCTTGCGATTTTAAGGGAGCAGCGTATTCAACAAAGGTATTTTTAATGGTACTAATGGCTTGTGATTTTACTGTATCTAGTTGAAATTCGGCAATATCGTGCCCTGCTGGCCCAAAATTGCTAAAAAGTACTTTCTTATTCTTTTCATCAAAACTGGGGTAATAGGCACCAAATTTAGCCGTGCTAAGTTGGCTAATTCCTTTTCCTGATAGCTGATAAATATTATCGATTCCATTGTAATGCGCTTTAAACAAAATGCTATCTCCAGCATAGGTGGGCCTAGCTATAAAGGAAACTTCGGGCGCTAATTTTTCTTGTATAGCTTGGGTAGTTATGTCCACCTCCTCAATAGCCGTACCCTGTTGAGTTACTTTTAAATACACAATTTTGTTTCCAGAGGTGTGGTATTTAGGGCTTTGTAAAATGCTGAAATCGGTATTGGAGATTTGCCTTAGTATTTTTCCGTTTGTTGCGTCTAGTTCTACCAAAGTCATTTTATTGTTAAAATCAACTTGAATGGCAACAATTTTTTCACCATTTGGCGACAAGGCAGGGGAGAATAGCCTCGTTTTATGGGTAATTTGCTTGTATTTATGTGTTTTTAAATTAAAAACACAAATCACATTAAATGTTCGCTTCGAATAGCGTTCATCTACTCTCAGTTCGTCCCAAACTACTTTATCCTTCATTACATGCATATTGGGTTCTTGCTGTATGCCAATAGCTAGTAATAGTTTTTCTTTGCCGTTTTCATCTATTTGTACAAGCTGGCTGGTATGTGCTTTGCTATGTTTTAATGCGATAATGCTCCCGGCGTAACTGCGCTGGGGCAATAAATAATCTTCTGCATAATTGGCATTACGCTTGTTTAAAGATCGATATTCATTGTATTTTACACTATTTAATTGTTTGGTCCAAAGCTGTGTAAGCTCGTTTGTAGTAGCCTTATACCACATTTCTGTTGTTAAGCCGGTAAGTTTTTGGCTCGTTTTACTCAAATTGTGAAAACGGAATGGGTGATTGGCCATTTGGCGAAGAAGGGTATCTAAAATAAAATCGCCATAATCTCTGCGGAGTTTGGTAACCATAAAATAACCTAATGGATAATAGCCAGAGGTGAGGTCTTTTAGCGATCCCAAGTAGTTCTTGCCATAGCTATAGTGCTTATTGCTTAGTAAATTGGCCCTTAAATATAAATTAAAGCTCGGCTGGCGTCCTCTTCCGGCTTCAGTTAACAACGTTTCGCTCAGTACGGCATCTCCCTCAAAAAACCAGGCCGGAAGGCTCACACCAAAGAATGCAAAGGCCAAAGATTCAAATCCCGGCGCCTGAATGCTGCCCGTTAGCTTGTCTATTTGCACCACATGCCTCAGTTCGTGTACCGCCAAGCTATTTAGCCAATCTTGCGAATCAAATTCTTGGCTAGGGGTGGCGTAAAATTCAGAATGCCGGGGGGCTAATTGCACAAATCCATTCGACTCCACAGTTTGGTTTTGAAGTATAACGGTAATGCGCTTTGGATCTTTGTTTATCGATCTGCTAACCCGGGCAATTATGTAGTCTAAACTATTGGCCATTCGTTGTGCTTCAAGCTCGAGTAGGGCGGGGTATAAAAGCTGAAAATGTTGGGTATTAATTTGTCTCCATTTTAAACCCGGAGGGTTCTGTCCGGCATCAAAAAGTTGTGCACTTGCATTAAATGAATTAATGATTAATATAAATAGTATTAAAATATTAATTTTCAATAAGTTAACCATTTTATAAATTCTTATTTCATGCATTTGCTATATATTTTAGTAAATAATACTAATTTACTTGAATCTTTACTTTTTATATTTTTTATAATTAACTGATTAACAATTTATTATAAATATATTTTTAGGTAATATTTTCGATCTATTTTTTACGTTATTTATATAAAATAGGCTGTTTTACAAAGGTGCAATTATTTTAGCAAATAGGCTGAAAAGCTATGCAAAGTGTATACTAATTAAACTCTTTTTTTTGCAAATTATTGCCCAAAAATTCAGTCTGAAATCAGGGACATATAACCCTACTGATACGAGTTAATTGTAGTAATTATATACCCCTTTATCAAACCGAAAGTTAGCAGCAGAAATCCTATCCCCCACCCCATGGGTTACGTACTTGTTACAATTACTCATTAAATAGAATGAACTTTTTTGCGCAATCTTCTGTTCTCAATCTTATTTTTAATAATTGGAAAAAGAAATATGGTACTCATTACAATGCAGGCTCCGGCATAAAAGCCAATGGTCATTTGCTCCCGTTTGCCGAAAATAATAAAGGCCAATATAATGCCGTAAATGGGTTCTAAATTAGTTATAAGGGCTACTTTAAACGCCGTAAGTTCTTTCATTACAGAAACACCTGCCACATAGGCCCCTGATGTGCATATGGTGCCCAAAATGAGCAAATAAATCAAGTCGTTTGTGCTAAGAACTAAGTCTGCACTAAAGCCATGGGTGTATAGAAGGTACAAAGAAACCCAAAACCAAGCTCCAATAAGTTCATAGAAGGCAATAATTGGTGCTGGTCGGTTTTTTACTTGTTTGCCATTTATGATAGAAAATATGCTAGCCAAGAGGGCACTTGCTAAGCCACAAATAATTCCCCAGGTATAATCCGTTTCAAACTTAAAAATGAGGTAAATACCAGTAATAATGAATAAGCCGGTTATAATTTCGAGCTTCGATATTTTTTTACGTTCGAATATAGGCTCTAAAATGGCTGTAAAAAGCGTTAGTGCCGATAGGCAAACTAAGGCAACGGATACAGTGGCTATTTTGATAGATAAAAAAAATAATACCCAATGTCCAGCAACAATGGCTCCGGTGCAAAATAACTTTAAAAATGTATTTTTTGATACCCAAATAGAGGTATTGGTAAATTTAAAATAGA
>JAIPAN010000067.1 GCA_021740025.1 Sphingobacteriaceae bacterium | reverse complement strand
AGTGCCAAGCCTGTTTAATGCCCTTATTTACCGTCAGTTGGGCTACGCTGAGGTTTATATTCCCTGGGGGGACATAACCAATGGAGTTGATGAGTAGCCCAATAAAAAAGGTTAGTAGGAGCATAAATTGTTATTGTAGCGCTAAAATACTAATTCTTAGTGAATGGATTGGCCTACAAGCGGCCTTTCAGAAATTGGCCCGTGTACGAATTGGCTTGTTTTGGCAAGTCTTCGGGAAGGCCTTCGAACACTACATTTCCGCCGGCATCACCACCTTCTGGGCCAATATCTATGACCCAATCGGCAGATTTAATAACTTCTACGTTGTGTTCAATTACCAAAATAGAATTGCCTTGGTTAATAAGCGCTTCAAACGATTTGAGGAGTTTTTTAATATCGTGGAAATGCAAACCAGTGGTGGGTTCGTCAAAAATAAATAAGGTTTGTTTAGATTGATTTCCTTTTACCAAGAAAGAAGCCAATTTAATGCGTTGGGCTTCGCCACCAGATAGGGTATTGGATGATTGACCCAAATGCACATAACCCAAACCTACATCAACCAAAGGCTGTAAGCGGGCAACAATCTTGGGTTCATCGGCAAAAAAAGCAAGCGCTTCATCTACATCCATACCTAATATTTCGGATACGTTTTTATCGCGATAGCTGATGTCTAATACATGTTGTTTAAAGCGTTTGCCATCGCATGCTTCGCAAGGCAAAAACAAATCGGCCATAAACTGCATCTCTACTTTCACTTCGCCTTCGCCTTGGCACACATCGCAGCGGCCACCTTCTACATTAAATGAAAATACAGAAGGTTTTAGGCCGGCGGCTTTGGCTGCTGGCTGGCTAGCCAATAAGGCTCTTATTTCGTCCCAAGCTTTTACATAGGTAACCGGGTTAGAGCGGGAAGAACGGCCAATGGGATTTTGATCGACCATTTCTACCTGATGAATTTGGCTTACATCGCCCTCTAAACTATCGTATACACCGGTTTGTTCGCCATTATAATTGCCAATAGCTTTTTGCAGGGCAGGCAATAAAATACGTTTTACTAGAGATGTTTTCCCAGATCCGGAAACGCCTGAAACTACGGTAAGGGTATGCAGCGGGAATTTTACATCGATGTTTTTGAGATTGTTTTCTCGAGCACCTTTTACCTCAATGTAATCCGACCATTTTCTGCGGATTTTAGGTACTTCAATAGCCTCTTTTCCACTTAAATACTTGCCGGTTAGGCTTTGTTCATCTGTTAAAATCTCATCATAGGTGCCACTAAATACCAATTCACCGCCATTTATACCGGCAAAAGGACCAATATCTATTAAATAATCGGCGGCTTTCATTATTTCCTCTTCGTGTTCTACTACCAACACGGTATTGCCCACGTTGCGCAAAGATTGTAAAACGCCAATTAAACGGTGCGTATCTCTAGGGTGTAAGCCAATACTTGGTTCGTCTAATACATAAATAGAACCTACCAAAGAACTACCCAAAGAGGTTGCTAAATTAATGCGTTGCGATTCTCCACCCGAAAGGGTATTTGATAAGCGGTTTAAAGTGAGATAACCCAAACCCACGTCGGTTAAAAACTGCAGGCGATTGGTGATTTCTAGTAATAAACGTTTCGCAATTTTTTCGTCGTTGCCGCTTAATTTTAAACCTCTAAAAAAATCCAAGGCTTTATCTAAAGGCAACAAAACCAAATCGGTTATAGATTTTTCGGCAATTTTCACATACGCCGCATCGGGGCGTAAGCGGGTGCCCTTACAATCGGGGCAATTGGTTTTACCGCGATAACGGGATAGCATAACCCGGTATTGAATTTTATAGGTTTGCTCTTCTAAATAAGCGAAGAATTCGTTTAATCCTTTAAAATAAGAGTTTCCTGTCCATAAAAGCTTGCGTTGATCTTCGGTTAATTGCGCAATGGGGCGGTGTATAGGGAAATCGAATGCCAAGGCATTTTTTATAAGGTAATCGGCCCATTCCTTCATTTTTTCGCCTCTCCAAGGTGCAATGGCGCCTTCGTAAACCGATTTGCTTTTGTCGGGAATAACCAAATCTTCGTCAATACCCATTATTTTACCATAGCCTTCGCAGCGTTTACAAGCGCCATACGGATTGTTAAAACTGAAAAAATTGGGACTAGGCTCTTCAAAAACGAGGTTATCCAATTCAAAGCGATCGCAAAATGGGTGTTTGGCACCCGCCAGCTCTACCAAACATTCGCCTTTGCCTTCAAAAAAAGCAGTTTGTGCCGAATCGGCTATGCGGCTCAGGGTTTCTTCCTCGGCGTTCATCGATACTCGATCGATTACAATGAGAAGCTCCCGCTTATGTAACGTTTGGGTAGCAGCAAGGCTTTTATCGGCCAAAAGGTCTTCTATCTTCACTAATTTATCGTGATAGATTACCCTTAAAAACCCTTTTTGGAGCAATACCGATAATTCTTCTTTTACGCTTCGCTGATTGTGTGGAAACAATGGGCACAAAATGGTAAGTGCAGTTCCTTCGGCTTGTGCGGCGCAAAAATTAACCACATCGCTTACAGTATCTTTTTTTACCACAGCACCCGAAATGGGCGAAATGGTTTTCCCAATTCTAGAAAATAGGAGTTTTAGGTAATCGTATATCTCGGTAGAGGTACCCACCGTTGATCGTGGATTACTACTTATTACTTTTTGTTCAATGGCTATAGCCGGAGCAATGCCTTTAATATCGTCTACTTCGGGCTTGTTCATGCGGCCCATAAACTGGCGGGCGTAGGAAGATAAACTCTCTACATACCTCCGTTGTCCTTCGGCATATAAGGTGTCAAATGCCAAAGATGACTTTCCAGAACCAGACATTCCGGTTATAACTACCAATTTATTTTTTGGAATGCTTACATCGATGTTTTTTAGGTTGTGTACACGTGCCCCTTTAATTAAAATAAAATTTTTTGGATCGTTTGGCTGGGGCTTGGTCATGTATAAGGCTTAAAAGACAAAAATATTAAAAAGCTGAAAACCGTTCGTCGGCTAGTTTTGCATTTCGTCCACTAAAATACGCCATACGTCGGTTCTATCTAGCATCTACCCTCTCTTTTATTTGATATTGGTATGAATATTTTCTTAAAGCCTTGGATTTAAACGCCCCTTGTTTCAAGAAAGTATAGGCATAAATGAATCAATTTATTTACCAACCATCAAAAAACAAATTCCTATGAACACTCACAAAAATCTTCAGACCCTTACTGATCAAGAATTAATACATGAGTTTATCAGCGGTTATCAACCTTGCTTAGAAGTTTTAATTGCTAGACATAAATCTAAGATATACACTTCCATCTATTTATTGGTAAAAGATAGCTATTTGGCAGAAGATATTTTCCAAGAAACCTTTATTAAAGTAATTCATACCCTACAAGCTGGCAAATACAACGAAGAAGGTAAATTTTTACCCTGGGTTATACGCATTGCCCACAATTTGGTAATTGATTATTTCCGGAAACAGAAACGCAACCCAGTTATTACCAACGTAGATGGCTTTGATATTTTCGATGTGATACAATTTTATGACGAACCATTAGAAAACATGATGATTCGTGAGCAAAGTCATCAGGATTTAAAACGCATGATTCAACTATTGCCTACCGAACAAAAAGAAGTATTAATTATGCGCCATTATGGTGATTTGAGTTTTAAGGAAATTGCAGATATAACCGGCGTGAGCATTAATACAGCTTTAGGAAGAATGCGCTATGCACTTAACAATTTGCGAAAAATGATGGTTAGCCCAGTTTTAGTAAATAAATAAAAAATACAATCGGTATACTAAACAGATACTAGGCTGCGTTTGGTGTGGAAACATATAATCATGAACAAGTTTCAAACACACCAAACCAAACACAGCATTTGTACAAATTATTTAGAAGTAACAGACGGGCATTTACTGGCCGTCGAAGATCAGTTATTGCTAAAAGCTTTAAAACCCCGCCTAGATAAATTACTACGGGAGCCTTCGGAAGATGTACTATGCACAATAATGGCCTACACAGAACTATTATAAAATAGCGCTTGGGTTCTTATATTTGAGCATGCTTAAAAAAGAACGCTATCGGGTTTTTGTTGACTATTTTTCTACACACCAACCTAATGCAGAAACAGAGTTGCACTATAGTAATCCTTTTGAATTACTTATGGCCGTAATTCTTTCTGCACAATGTACCGATAAGCGTATCAACCAAGTTACGCCTAAATTATTTGAGCGCTACCCAAATCCAGAAGCATTGGCCGCAAGTACAAGCGATGAAGTATTTTCGTATATACGGAGTGTAAGCTACCCGAACAATAAGGCCAAACATTTGGTTGGCATGGCCACCATATTGGTAAACGAATTTAAAGGCGAAGTGCCCTCAAGCGTAACTGATTTACAAAAAATGCCCGGAGTTGGCCGCAAAACTGCCAATGTAATTGCATCGGTAATTTTTCAGGCACCCACCATGGCCGTAGATACGCACGTATTTAGGGTGGCAAATCGTATGGGCCTTACCAGTAAAGCTACAACCCCATTGGCGGTAGAAAAACAATTAACCAAATACCTTTCTACCGATAAAATTCACATAGCCCATCATTGGCTAATTTTACATGGCCGCTATACCTGCCTGGCCCGAACGCCCAAATGTGAGCAATGCCCGCTAAATTGGATGTGCAAGTATTATGCACATCAACAAACGGCAACAGCCCTTGTAAAAGCAGAAAAGGCAGCCGAGCGAAAAAAAGTGGCATCTAAAAAGAAAAAAATAAATAAAACAGCCCGAATACTGCAAAAAATGAGCAGATAAGAAAAATAATTTTGATAAAATTTTTAGCATTTTATAAATTATATTTACATTTGAAAACGATAAACTAAAATTATGAGCAATACAGACAAATTGAAAGCCTTACAACTAACCTTAGATAAATTAGAAAAATCGTACGGTAAGGGTGCGGTAATGAAATTAGGCGATGAAGCCGTGGAACCACTAGAATCTATCTCTACAGGTTCATTAGGACTAGATATTGCCTTGGGTATTGGTGGTTTACCTAAAGGTCGTGTAATTGAAATATACGGACCAGAATCGTCTGGTAAAACTACCCTAGCTACTCATGTTATTGCAGAAGCACAGAAAAAAGGAGGCATTGCTGCATTTATTGATGCAGAACATGCTTTTGATAAATATTACGCCCAAAAATTAGGTGTTGATGTAGAAAATTTACTCATCGCTCAACCTGATAATGGCGAACAAGCCTTAGAAATTGCCGACAATTTAATACGTTCGGGCGCTATAGATATTATTGTTATCGATTCGGTAGCCGCCTTGGTACCCAAAGCCGAAATTGAAGGCGAAATGGGTGATTCTAAAATGGGTTTACAAGCACGTTTGATGTCGCAAGCATTGCGTAAACTAACCGGAACCATTGCCAAAACCGGATGCTGCTGCATCTTCATAAATCAATTGCGTGAAAAAATTGGGATCATGTTTGGCAATCCAGAAACAACCACCGGAGGGAATGCACTTAAATTTTATGCCTCTGTACGTTTAGATATTCGTCGTATTTCTCAAATTAAAGACACCGATGAAGTATCTGGTAACCGGGTAAAAGTTAAAATTGTAAAAAATAAAGTAGCCCCACCGTTTAGAATTGCAGAATTCGATATCATGTTTGGCGAAGGTATTTCTAAAGCCGGTGAAGTGGTTGATTTGGGCGTTGAATTCGAAATTATTAAAAAAGCAGGTTCGTGGTTTAGCTATGGCGATACCAAATTGGGCCAAGGCCGCGATGCTGTAAAACAGCTTTTATTAGAAAACCCAGAATTAATGGAAGAACTAGAGGCAAAAATTAAAGAGGTAGTAACTGGCGATAAACTAGAGTTTAAACCTGAATAAGTTTAGCTTGAAGATTAAAAAAAGCCTCCAATTAAACTGGAGGCTTTTTTGTTACATAGGCATTCGGGCCAATGGGGCAACGTCTTGCCCCACAAAATCGGCGGCTAAAAATTTGTAGTACCCAGCAATGCCAATCATGGCGGCATTGTCTGTACAATATTCAAATTTGGGTATAAATATCTCCCAATTTTGTTGCTCGGCAAGTTCTTGCAAAGCTTTACGCAAACCCGAGTTGGCAGAAACGCCACCTGCAATGGCCACTTGACTAATGCCATTCAGCTTGGCAGCTTTTGTAAGCTTAGCCAACAAAATAGTGATGATGCGGTTTTGTACACTTGCACAAATATCTTCTAAATGCTCTTGAATAAAATTAGAGTTTTGTTGTACACCCTTGTTTATAAAATACAAAATGGAAGTTTTTAAGCCACTAAAACTAAAGTTAAGGTCGGAAATTTGAGGTTCGGGAAAAGAAAATGCATGCGGGTTTCCGGTCTGTGCATATTTATCAACTAAGGGACCACCCGGGTAGGGCAATCCTAAAATTTTAGCCGTTTTATCAAAGGCCTCACCAGCAGCATCGTCAATGGTAGAACCCAAAACTTCCATATCAAAGTAATTTTTTACCAGTACAATTTGCGTATG
>JAIPAN010000001.1 GCA_021740025.1 Sphingobacteriaceae bacterium | reverse complement strand
TGATGGTGTTTTTTTAAAATGATTTATAAAGGCAATGAGTTCTTCAATACCTTTTTCTTTGCTAGCCACTGTGCTTAACACCGGTACGGGTTCTGCTTTTTGTAGACTTAATTTTTTCAAGGTATTGGCAAAGGTATCGGCTCCTTCACGGTCGGCTTTGTTTACCACAAAAGTATCGGCAATTTCCATTAAACCCGATTTTATTCCTTGAATTTCATCGCCAGCCTCGGGTACCAATACCACTAGGGTAATATCTGCCAGACCTGCAATTTCTACTTCCGATTGGCCAACGCCTACCGTTTCCACCAAAATATAATCGAAACCTGCAGAGCGCAATACATCGGCTATTTCGATAGTTTTTGCAGACAAGCCGCCTAAAGAACCTCGGGTGGCCAAAGATCTAATAAATACGTTTGGTTTGTTAAATTGTTCGGCCATGCGAATGCGATCGCCGAGTAAGGAACCTAAATTAAATGGAGAGGTGGGGTCTATGGCCAGCACAGCTACATATTTCCCTTGGGCACTCCAGTGGTTTAATAGGGCATTTACCAAGGTACTTTTGCCAGCACCTGGGGGGCCGGTAATGCCAATAATGGGTGTAGCATTGGGTTTTAGTCCAAGCAAAATATCGCGATAACCCTCTACGCTATTTTCTACCAAGCTGATGGCTCTCGATAATTCTTTAAAATCTGTTTTATTAGCCATTAGTATCTTACAAAAAACATCTTTTTTATTCGTATTCCAAAATCATTCTCCTACTGAGATAGATAATTATAAATTTAAAAGTATTTTCGCTTAATGAAAGTTAGCGGCTTTACTTTTATTCGGAATGCAGTAAAAAATGATTACCCCATTGTGGAAGCTATTACTTCTGTGTTGCCCATTTGCGATGAGTTTGTAGTGGCTTGTGGTCGCTCGGATGATGAAACCTTAGCACTGATTAAAAGTATTGGATCACATAAAATCCGGATTGTGGAGACCATTTGGGATGATACGCTTCGTGAAGGTGGGCGCACTTTTGCCCTCGAAACCGATAAAGCATACAGCGCTATTGCGCCTGATACGGACTGGGCTTTTTATATCCAGGGCGATGAGGTAATTCATGAAAAGTACCTACCAGTACTTAAACGGAACATGGAAAACTATCTCCATGAACCACATGTAGAAGGCTTGTTGTTAAAATACCTTCATTTTTATGGGTCTTACGATTTTATCGCATCTTCGAGAAGATGGTATCGGAATGAGATTCGTGTATTAAAATTTGCTCCAGGTGTTCATTCGTATAGAGATGCACAAGGTTTCAGGAAAAATGGATGTAAAATTCAGGTAAAACCCATTGATGCGTATGTTTACCATTACGGTTGGGTAAAAGCACCTCAAGGTTTGGGTAGTAAAGTGCGTAATTTTAATCAGTTTTACCATGACGATAGCTGGATTGCCGAGAAACTGCCCACTAACTTAGAATTTGATTATTCTAATGCAGACCGCTTAGTGAAATTTGATGGCACACATCCGCAGGTAATGCAAAAAAGGATTAAGGTGTTGAATTGGGAATTTAATTTTGATCCAATCTACCTGAAAAAGAAAATGGGATTTCGCCGAAGATTGCTTCAAAAAATTGAGGATATTAGCGGGTGGCGTATTTCCGAATATAAAAATTATAAGACCGTTTAATCAAAGATGAAGCAGCCTGGATTATCTGTTATTATCCCCAATTATAATGGCAAATTACTTTTAGAGAACAATTTACCATCTGTTTTTGCAGCGCTCCAGCAATCGGGTATACCTCATGAAGTTTTAATTGTTGATGATTGTTCTACAGACGATTCTGTTGAATTTATCGACATGAATTATCCTAATATTAAGCGGATTAAAAAAGAAAAGAACACTGGTTTTTCTGCTACATGTAATGTGGGTATAGCACTAGCCAGATACCCCTATATTATGCTTCTGAATACGGATATTCAATTGAGTGAAAATTATTTTACTGGCCAGCTTGATTATTTTAACCACAAGGACACTTTTGGTGTAATGGCCAAAATTAAAGGAGCTAAACAAGGCGAAGTACAAGACACAGCCAGATTGTATACATTTAACGGATTTAAAATTAAGGCAAATCGTTTTTTTAGGATAGTAAACCCCACCGGACCCATACCTACCGCCTATCTTTCAGGCGCTAATGCCATTATTGATGCAGAAAAACTTCGGGCTTTGGGTGGCTTTAATGAGAACTTCTCTCCTTTTTACTACGAAGATTTTGATTTATGCTTGCGGGCATGGCGAATGGGTTGGAAGTGTTATTATCATCCGCTAACTTTTTGCCTCCACGACCATTCTTCTACTACCCGCAATTACCGATCTAGGAATTGGGTAAAATCTATTTTCTTTAGAAACCGGTTTATTATGCATGCGATACACCTTGAGCAATTTCAACTTCTGGGTTATTATTTGCAGCTTTTTGTAGATGCTTTATTCATGTGGATGCTTGGTAAATTTTATTTTTATAAGGCACTATATCAGTTTATAATACTCCATGATGAAATTAGAAAATCTCGGGAAAGCCTTCACAAACAAATGAAAGTGTATACTAGTACTAGAAGCGTAAAAGATATACAGCAAGAGATGACAGATCTTTTAGATAAACAGGTAATTAGTTATGGATTGGGTGATGCTTAATTTGAATCTCACTCTATGATCGAAGCTAGCATCAAAATCTTAACTTTACGAATTCAATTGTATACATGAAAACCTATTTTCGCCTTCTTTCTTTTGCTAAACCTATTGAAAAATTTGCGTTACCGTATATTTTTACCACCATACTATCTATTATTTTCAATACCCTTAATTTAGCCTTGTTGGCCCCCTTGTTGGAAACCTTGTTTTTTCAGAATGGGAAAGCGAAAGTACTAACTGTACCTACTTCTAGCTGGGACATTATGGCTCAGTTTAAATATTACATCCAAATAGCCATTGAGCAATACGGCACTTGGGGTGCTTTGCAACTAGTATGTGCCAGTATTATTGCTTCGGTTGTGTTGGCTAATATTTTCCGTTACCTATCTCAGCGTATTATGGAAAATTTACGGGCGCACACGCTGTTAAATCTTCGGAAATCGGTGTTTGATAGTGTAATGAACTTACACCTAGGCTACTTTAACAATGAGCGTAAGGGAGACATCATGTCTAAAGTATCCTCTGATGTGCAAGTGGTGCAATACTCGGTAACTAGCACCCTTTTGGTGGTATTTAAAGAACCCGTTCAGCTCATTGCATATATTGTAATGTTGTTTTTAATTTCTGCAAAACTTACCTTTTTCGCTTTGCTTATTATTCCAGTTTCGGGCTTGGTAATAGCCCGCTTGGTGAAACGTTTGCGCCAACAAGCTGTTTCTGCTCAAGAATCGTTAAGCAGTATGATTAGCTTTTTAGATGAGGCTTTATCGGGTATAAAAATTGTAAAAGCATTTAATGCCACTGAGGTGGTAAAAGAAAAATTTAATACCGAAAACAAACGCTATACCGGCCTGTTACGCTCCATGGCCCGCAGGCAACAGTTGGCATCACCGGTATCAGAAACTTTGGGAGTAATGGTAGTTTGCGGCATTGTGTTGTATGGCGGTTACCTTATTTTATCGGGAGATAAAGGCTTAGAAGCACCGGCATTTATTGCCTACATCGCTTTGTTCTCTCAGGTAATGCGTCCGGCGAAAGCCATTACCGATTCATTTAGTCAAATTCACCAAGGTATTGCCGCCGGCGAACGGGTGTTGGCACTTATTGATACTTCTTCAGAAGTAAATGATGCACCAAATGCAGTATCTGCTCCAGTATTTACCAGCAGTATTGAATGTAAAAACATAAGCTTTTCGTATGGCAATCGGACTATTTTAAAAGATATTAATCTAAGCATTCCGGCTGGAAAAATGGTGGCTTTGGTGGGTCCGTCGGGTGGCGGTAAATCAACCTTAATGGATTTAATTCCCCGATTTATTGATCCGAAGGAAGGGCAAATTTTGTTTGACGGCGTGGATGTAAAAACGCTTAAAATGGATAGCATTCGTTCGCAAATGGGGGTGGTGAATCAAGACTCGGTACTTTTTAACGACACCATTTTCAACAACATTGCCTTTGGCCGGCCAAATACCACCGAAGCGGAAGTAATTGCAGCCGCAAAAATTGCCAATGCCCACGATTTTATTCAAGAAACTGAAGAGGGCTATGAAACCAATATTGGCGACCGTGGCTTGAAACTTTCGGGTGGCCAGCGCCAACGTTTGTGTATTGCCCGAGCGGTATTGGTTAATCCACCTATTATGCTTTTAGATGAAGCCACTTCGGCACTTGATACCGAATCGGAAAAATTGGTACAAGATGCCTTAAATAAATTAATGCAGAACCGTACTTCCTTGGTTATTGCCCACCGTTTAAGTACCATTCAGCGGGCCGATAAAATTGTAGTACTTGATGGAGGAAAGATTACCGAAAGTGGTACTCACCAAGAGCTTATGAAGCAAAAAGGCATGTATTGCAAATTGGTGGAAATGCAAGTGTTTAACGATTAAAAAAATCAATGTACGATTATCTGATTGTCGGTTCGGGTTTTTATGGGTCGGTGTTTGCGCATGAGGCCACAAAAAAAGGCAAAAAATGCTTGGTTATAGATAAGCGTGATCATAGAGGGGGCAATGTGTATGGTAAAAATGTAGAAGGTATAAACGTACACTGTTATGGTGCACATATTTTTCATACCAACGATAAAGTAATTTGGGACTATGTAAACCAATTTGCAGATTTCAATCGCTATACCAATTCACCCATTGCAAATTATAAAGGCACCTTGTACAATTTGCCTTTTAATATGAACACCTTTTATCAATTATGGGGTGTTACTACCCCGGTAGAAGCCAGAGCTAAAATTACGGAGCAGATTAAAAATTTGCCCTTTAGTGAACCTTCAAATTTAGAAGAGCAGGCCCTACTGTTGGTTGGTCCAGATATTTATGAAAAGCTAATTAAACATTATACCGAAAAACAATGGGGCTTACCTGCTAAAGAGCTTCCCGCATTTATTATCAAAAGGTTGCCGGTACGTTTTACGTTCGATAATAACTATTTTAACGATAAATATCAGGGTATTCCTATAGGCGGATATAACAAAATTATAGATGGACTTTTGGATGGGATAGAAGTAAGAACAGATACCGATTTTTTTAACAATCGGGCTTATTTTGAATCAGTAGCTAAAAAAGTTGTGTTTACCGGAAAAATAGATGAATACTACAATTACCGTTTTGGTGAATTGGCTTATAGGGGGCTAAAATTTGAAACCCAAGTACTAGACCAGGAAAATTACCAGGGCAATGCGGTTGTTAATTTTACCGATGCCGAAACGCCCTATACCCGTATCATTGAACATAAACATTTCGAATTTGGTAGCCAAGAAAAAACAGTAATTACCTATGAGTATCCCTTATTAGCAAGTAATAACTCTGAGCCATACTATCCTATAAATAACGATGAGAATACCCGTATTTTTAATCAATACAAAGCCCTAGCTACAGCAGAGCAAAACGTTATTTTTGGTGGTAGATTAGCTGAATACCGCTATTATGATATGCACCAAGTAATTGCTTCTGCTTTAACTAAAGTAAAACAAGAATTCTCTGCATAATTATGAAAGTGGCCGCAATTGTTGTTACCTACAACCGCTTCGAATTATTAAAAAAGTGTATTGCAGCTCTAAAGGGGCAAACGGTAACACTAGATACCATTATTGTAGTAAACAATCAGTCTACGGATGGCAGTACCGAATGGCTTAAGGAGCAAAAGGGCTTGCAAGTAATTCATCAAGAAAACAAGGGAGGTTCTTGGGGGTTCCAAAAGGGTATTAAAGTAGCTTATGAGCAAGGTTTTGATTGGCTGTGGGTAATGGACGATGATACCATTCCACAAGCAGATTCTTTAGCTGAGTTTAACAAAAATATTGCTGATGCAGGAAAATTGGGGGTCCACAACATTGGCTATATTGGCAGTAAGGTGTTGTGGAAAGACAACAGTCCGCATTTAATGAACTTGCCTAGTATTCACACCTTCGATAGCAAAGGGCGGGCCTTTAATGCCTACGATGAAGCAAATTTATATGCCATTAACTCCAGCTCCTTTGTGTCTATTCTAATTAGTCGGCAGGCAGTGCAAGCAGTTGGTTTGCCCTTTAAAGAGTTTTTTATTTGGTCTGACGATCAGGAATATACCCAACGTATAAGTAAAGCCGGCTTTGGAGGTTTTTATTCTTCTAGCAGTGTAGTGATGCACGATACCCCTGTGAATTATAGCGCCAATATTTTTACCGATACTATTTCCAATGGTTGGAAATACCGTTTTGGTATACGAAACGAATTGTTTTTATACCGCCACTTTTCTGGCTTTGGAAAATTCTTATCAAAGTTTTTAAAACGTCTACTCGTTTTTCCCTTTCGAATTCTATTAAAACGGAAAGATAGCCGCTGGGCTTTTATCAAGATTAATACAAAGGCATGCCTTTCGGCATTGTTTTTTAATCCTAAAGTAGAAAAACTGTGAGAAAACTACGCATACACGTATTATTACCAGGTTTAACTACCAAAGCTGGTGGGGGTACCAAAATTATGTACGAGTATGCCAACCGCTTAGCCGAACGTGGGCACGAGGTACATGTGTACCACAGCGTAGCCAAACCCTTTCGCCCCATGAAATCGCCTTTGTGGTTTAAATGGGCCTTGAGCATTTTGCGAAATAAATTCTCTAAAAAGTGGTTCAATTTTCAACCAAGCGTTCAAACACACGTAGTACCTGATGTAATTAATAAGTATTTACCCAATGCCGATGTGGTATTTTCTACCTGGTGGGAATTGGCGTACAGAGTAGCAGCTTTATCGCCCGAAAAGGGAAAAAAGTTTAATCTTATACAGGATGAAGAAGTTTGGGCAGGCTATCCAGAAAAAGTATATCAATCTTATTCATTACCCATTACCCACTTGGTAATTGCTAAGTATCTGCAAAAGCTGGTCATGGAGAAATCAGGTAAATACCCCATAATGCAAAATAATGCAATCGATTTAAGCCGTTTTTACATTACCAAACCAATTGCAGAGCGTACGGCTCCCAGTGTAATTATGCTCTATTCAGAAGAAAAGCGCAAAGGTTCTATACATGGTTTGGGGGCATTACAGAGTTTGAAAAATCGAATTCCCGAGTTACAAGTAACCCTCTTTAGCACCTTCCCTAGGCCTGAGAATTTAGCATCGTGGATTTCATTTCATCAAAAATCTGATTATTTGCCGGCGTTATACAATGAAGCTACTGTGTTTTTTTCACCGAGTTTGGGAGAGGGCTGGGCTTTACCGCCAGCCGAAGCCATGGCTTGTGGTTGTGCGGTAGTTTGTACCAATATTGGCGGCCACTCAGATTATGCAATGGATAGAAAAACAGCCTTATTGGTCCCCGTGGCCGATGAAAAAGTAATGGAGGAGCGTTTGTTTGAACTACTTAGCAATGTAGAGCTAAAAAACACCTTAGCCAAAAATGGCAACAAATTTATTCGTACCCACTTTAATTGGGAAACTTCGGTTAGGCAACTAGAAAAACTTTTCTTGGAAAAAAATTAAAGTTTCCGTTTCACTTCCACTTGTTCGTAGGCTTCAACAATATCGCCAACCTCAATGTTGTTGAAGTTTTGGATGTTCAAACCACACTCGTAATTGGTGGCCACTTCTTTCACATCTTCTTTAAAGCGTTTTAAGGAAGCCAACTCACCGGCGTAAATAACCACACCATCGCGAATAATTCTGATTTTACTATTACGATTGATTTTACCATCCAACACCATACAACCGGCAATAGTACCCACTTTGCTGATTTTGAATACTTCACGAATTTCGACATTTGCGGTAATTTTCTCTTCAAACTCAGGCGCTAGCATGCCTTCCATGGCGGCTTTTACCTCGTTAATGGCATCGTAAATAATAGAATATAAACGGATGTCTATTTGCTCTTGTTCGGCTAACTTACGGGCTCCTTGCGATGGACGTACTTGAAAACCGATAATAATGGCATCGGAAGCCGAAGCTAACAATACATCTGATTCGGAGATTTGACCCACCGATTTGTGGATGATGTTTACCTGAATTTCTTCGGTAGATAATTTCAATAAGGAGTCAGATAAGGCTTCAATAGAACCATCCACATCACCTTTTACAATGATGTTTAGTTCTTTGAAGTTACCAATAGCTAAACGACGACCAATCTCATCTAAGGTGATGTGTTTCTGACTGCGTAAGCCTTGCTCACGTTGCAATTGCATACGCTTGGTAGCAATTTCGCGGGCTTCTACTTCGCTTTCCATTGAGTTAAACTTATCGCCCGCAGTTGGTGCACCTTGCATACCCAATACTTGTACCGGGGTACTTGGTCCGGCCTGTTCTACTTTTTGGCCACGTTCATTGGTTAAGGCTTTTACACGGCCGCTGTAGCAACCTGCTAAAATAGGGTCACCTACTTTTAGTGTACCGGCCTGTATTAATACGGTGGTTACAATACCACGGCCTTTATCTAAGGCAGCCTCAATTACAGTTCCAGTTGCCCGCTTGTTGGCATTGGCTTTAAGTTCTAATAAATCGGCTTCTAATAATACTTTCTCCAATAAAGCATCTATACCCATTCCGGTTTTACCCGAAATTTCTTGACTCTGAAATTTACCGCCCCAATCTTCTACCAAAATATTCATGGTTGATAATTGTTCGCGAATTTTATCGGCATTGGCACCCGGTTTATCTACTTTACTAAATGCAAATACAATAGGTACGCCGGCAGCTTGGGCGTGGTTAATAGCTTCTTTGGTCTGAGGCATCACGCTATCATCAGCTGCAATTACAATAATGGCAATATCGGTTACTTTGGCACCACGAGCACGCATGGCCGTAAAGGCTTCGTGACCAGGAGTATCCAAGAACGTAATTTTACGTTCGTTCTCAAGCGTTACCTCGTAGGCTCCAATATGTTGGGTTATACCCCCGGCTTCACCAGCAATAACGTTGGTTTTGCGTACAAAATCGAGCAGGGAGGTTTTACCATGATCTACGTGACCCATTACAGTAACAATAGGGGCTCTGTCTTTTAATTCTTCTGGAGCATCTATCTCTTCTAAAGTGGTATTTTCTTCGTCTTCTGGTTTTACAAATTCTACTTCAAAACCAAACTCATCGGCTACAATGCTTAAGGTTTCGGCATCTAAACGTTGGTTAATAGATACAAATAAGCCCAATGTCATACAGGTAGAAATGATTTGGGTTACGGGCACATCCATCATATTGGCCAACTCGTTTGCGGTAACAAACTCGGTAACCTTTAATACTTTAGATTGCAACTCTTTTTCCATAGCTGCCTCTTCGGCAGATAGGGCAACGTCATCCCTTTTTTGACGGCGCAATTTAGCACGTTGGGCAAATTTTCCGGATTTACCTGCTCCGCTTAAACGGGCAAGTGTTGCCTTAATTTGATCTTGTATTTCCTTTTCTGTAGGCTCTCCTTTTGGAGCAGAGGGTGTATTATTTGGCCTATTATTTCTAAAATCTGGACGGCCACCTGGTGCCGGCCGATTGCCTGATGCCGGACGATTGGTATTAGCGCCCGCTGTTCCCCCTGGTTGTCCTGGGGTAAAAGCTGTGCGCTTACGCTTACGCTTTTGGTCGGCAGCAGCATTAGATGAAGCTACTGGGTTTGCTTTACGTTCCTGTGGTAAATCAATTTTTCCTACTACGTTTGGTCCGCTTAATCTACCCGCACGAGCTCTAACTACATCATCAATAAGATCTGCAGTGGGAGTAACAGGATCTGCAGTGGGAGCAACAGGTTTTGTTTCTAAAGGTGTAACCGGCTTTTCTTCCGTTTTTGGTTTTTCTACCGGTGCTTTTTCTTCAACTTTAGCTTTTGGTTTTAAATCGTTTAAATCAATTTTACCAACTATTTTAACACCTTTAGCTTCTTCTGCTTTAACTGCTACTTCTTTTGGTTTTTCTGGTTGTGTAAATGAACCAGTGTTTTTAATCAGAATTTCTTCCTGTTCAAACATCTCCGGACGTTTCGGTGCAGGTTTTTGTATAGGTTCGGCTACTTCATCTTTGCGAATTTTGCCTATAGCAAGTTGCTTGGCTTCTTCCTTCACAATTTTATCGCCCTGAAATTCTTTCATTAAGGCATCGTACATTGCTCCTTCGAGTTTAAACATAGGTTTTGCTTCTACAGCAAAGCCTTTTTTGCTTAAAAACTCGGCAGCAGTAGATAAACCAATGTTTAGTTCTTTGGCGGCTTTTAGTAAGTTGATATTTTTACCTTCTGACATGTAATAGGGTTAAGCGTTCGCTTTAAATTATAATAACAAAAATAAGGTTTTTTTAGTGGCAAGTATGAAAAAGCAGCTTGGCTTATTCAAATTCGGCACGTAAAACTCCCAATACTTCTTCTACAGTTGTTTCTTCTAAATCGGTACGTTTTACCAACTCTTCTGCGTTTAGGGCCAATACCGATTTTGCAGTATCTAAACCTACACGCTTCAATTCGTCAATAATCCAACCGTCAATTTCATCTGCAAATTCTTCTAAATCTACATCTTCTTCATCTTCATCGGCATTTTCGCGGTAAACATCAATTTCGTAACCGGTTAATTTTCCTGCCAGTTTAATGTTATGTCCACCACGGCCAATAGCCAATGATACTTGATCGGGTTTTAAGTAAACGGCCGCCTTTTTATCGGCATCGTCTAATTTAATGCTGGTAATTTTAGCCGGGCTTAAGGCACGTGAAATGTATAGTGATAGGTTGTTGGTGAAATTGATCACGTCTATATTTTCGTTTTTCAATTCACGTACTATACCGTGTATACGAGAGCCTTTCATACCTACACAAGCACCAACCGGATCGATACGATCGTCGTACGATTCTACAGCTACTTTAGCACGTTCGCCCGGTTCGCGTACAATATTTTTGATGGTAATTAATCCGTCGAAAATTTCTGGTACTTCCATTTCGAACAAACGTTGTAAGAATTCTGGGGCAGTACGGGAGATGATAATTTTAGGGCTGGCGTTTACCATTTCTACCTCTTTAATTACTGCACGTACCGAATCGCCTTTTTTGAAAAAGTCGGCTGGAATTTGTTCGGTTTTAGGCAACAACAATTCGTTTCCTTCATCGTCCAATACCAAGGTTTCTTTTTTCCACACTTGGTATACTTCGCCAGTTACAATTTCGCCTACGCGATCTTTGTATTTTTTAAATATTTCGTCTTTTTCTAATTCTAATACTTTAGAAACCAAGGTTTGGCGGGCAGCTAAAATAGCTCTACGACCAAAGCTTTCTAAGGTAATTTGTTCGATGAATTCATCGCCAACTTCCATGTCTGGGTCAATTTTTTTAACCTCAGCCAATTCAATTTCTAAATCGTCGTCTTCAGAAAAGCCATCTTCCATAACCATACGGGTGCGCCAAATTTCCAAATCTCCGTTATCGGGGTTTACAATTACGTCGCAATTTTCGTCGGTTCCAAAACGTTTGCGCAACATACTGCGAAACACTTCTTCTAATACACTAATCACCGTTGGACGGTCGATGTTTTTGAAATCTTTAAATTCCTGGAAGGAATCAATTAAATTAATGTTGCTCATTTTATTTAAATGAAATTAAAACTTTACTTTCTATTATTTCATTGAGAGGTATTAGCCTATCAACGGTTTGGGCTTTTTTGCCCTTTTCTTTTTTTAGTTCTTGCAAAAGAATATGACCTTCTTTTACTTCGGCCAATTTACCTTCTGTTTTATTGCCATCTTTAAACTTAACACTTAGGTTGCGACCTACGTTTTTAGCGTATTGTCTAAGCATAGTTAAGGGAAAGTCTACTCCCGGCGACGATACTTCTAGCGTATAAGCGGTATCCACCAAGTTTTCTTCTTCTAAGTGAAAACCTACATGGCGGCTTATAGCAACGCAATCTTGTACGGCCACGCCTTTATCGCCATCTATCAGAATCATCAATTTACCATTGGTATGCATTTTTGCTTCTACCAAGAATAAATCGGGTCTGTCGGCTATTTTTTCGGCTACCAGAGCTAGTACGCGTTGTTCTACCTTCATGTTGCTAGGGTATGGTAAATAAAAAGAGGGGACCGTGTCCCCTCTTCAATTCGATGCAAATATAGTACAAATAATTGTTTTTACAAGTAACTAGTAGGTAAATGTGTAGGTAATGGGGTTATTTCCACCAAGGCGTTCTTGTTTTTTTAGCAGATTGATGACTGAAAATTCTCGGCTTTGCGCATAAATTTCGGCCCGGTATGTTGTGCCCTTGCTAAGTGGGCTTGTAGGCGTAAACACAAGTACTTCGTGTTGCTCAGAAAAATTTCCATGAATAGGCGATTCTAAACCCTGCATTTCTGGATCCTTACTAATAGGGTATAAGGCAAAAAATGCTACCAATTGCAGGCTATCGTTTTTTATGCTAGAAAGTAAATCTGCCGGGATATTTTTTACCAGTACACTTTTTTTATTTGCCGAAAGGCTAATGGCCAAGTCTAATTCGTTAGTTTGTTTAGTAGGTGTGCAGGCAAGTGCGCCAAAACAGCAAGCCAGTAGGTAAAGTGCTAATTTTCTCATCTTTTTTAATCAAATTTATACTATGAAAATGCTTTTAGAGATTTTATTGAGTGGTGTTGCGGTATTACTAGCAGCATATTTATTACCTGGTGTAACTGTAGATTCGTTTGTAACGGCTTTGTGGGTAGCACTCTTGTTGGCCTTAGTTAATGCAACTATTGGTTTTGTATTACATGTTCTTACCATACCGCTTAACTTTTTAACGCTTGGCTTGGTGTCGTTTATTATAACGGTGTGCATGGTATTGTTGGTAGATGCTTTTGTTATTGGTTTTCATACCGCTGGCTTTATCTCTTCTGCTTGGTTTGCCATCGTATTGGGCCTCTTAAAAATTATATTCAATTGGTTTAAGCCCGATAAAAAGCAGTAAAAAAGCCACTCTTTTGGAGTGGCTTGATGCTTATTTTTCTGCCAATAAATCGGTAATTAGCTTATCAAACTCTTCGGTAAACTCGGTATAATATTTACCCGTTCCTGGGCCAGAAAAACCAGTGTGTATTTTACGTACTTCTCCTTTTTTGTCAATAATAATGGTGGTTGGGAAAGCCATAAATTTGTTCAACATGGGCAAACTTTTTAGCACTTCGCCCGGTTGGTTGGTGTAGCCGGTTAGCAATAAAGGATAGGGTACATTAAAGCGTTTTTGTAAACGCCCTATGTTTTTGCGTCCACGGGCAACATCGGTAGTGCGCTCGTAACCTAAACCAACAACGGCCAAGCCTTTGTCTTTATAGCGGTTATAAAAAGGAACCATAAAGGCGGTTTCGTCCATACAATTGGGGCACCAAGATCCAAAAAATTGTACTACCACCACCTTGTTTTTAAATTGTTCGTCTTTAAGCGATACAAGCTTGCCAGTTAAATCGGGGAAAGCAAAATCGATGCTTTTGTAACCCGGGTTTAAGCCCACTAGGCTATAGGCATCGGGCAGTTCGGCTTTATCGTCTTTGGTGCCCGTCCAATTATCCATAATCGAAAAACCCGAATAGAGTTTACCCTCGGTAATGGTATTGCCATTTACCGTTCCTGAGAATAAAAGGGCGTGGCATCCATCAAAACAAGAAAGGTAAAATTTGTTGCCGTTTACGGTACCTTCTAAAAAGCGGTAATCGCCTGTGGTGCTTAAAAATGTGCCTGTTAATCGATTTCCTTTTTGGATAAACTGGCCTATATACACGTTGGTGTCTTTTCCATCGGCACTAATAAAGGTGCTCGACCATTTTCCGTTTAAATCTACTTTGGGTTCGCCTTCTGTTTTGAAAAAACGCCAATTGGTATTGGGGCTGGCAGTAAATTCCATGGCCACATCGTTTGTGGCTAGGTGTTTGGTCCATTTACCCGATAGGGAACCGCCCTGTAGTACGGCTTTAATTTCCGAATCGAACAAAGGCATTTGAATGAGAATAGAATCGCCTTCTTGGCTAATTTCGTTTACTCTGAAACGCTCATCGCCATTAATAATATCTAATTGCTTTTTCCCGGCTGAGTCGGCCAGTTCAAAATTGAACGGAATTTCTACACCGCTTTCTGTTTTAAGCGTAGCACGCCAGGTGCCGTTTTGTAAATCGGCTAGGCTGGCTTGTTTACAGCTGCTAAAAGCAAACAGGCAAAGGCCTAGAAACGTGAGAATACTTTTTTTCATGATTTCGATTTTATTTTAATACCTCTCGGGCAATCACTATGCGTTGTATTTCGGAGGTTCCTTCGTATATCTGGGTAATTTTTGCATCACGCATTAAACGTTCTACATGGAATTCTTTCACAAAACCATAACCTCCGTGTACTTGAACGGCTTCAACGGTGGTATTCATAGCAACTTCTGAAGCAAATAGTTTAGCCATAGAACTTGCTTGGGCATAAGGCAGGCCCTGGTCTTTTAACCAGGCGGCTTTTAGGCAAAGCATGCGGGCTGCTTCAATCTGGGTGGCCATATCGGCCAATTTAAATTGAATGGCTTGGTGTTCGGCAATGGGTTTGCCAAATGCCTTGCGTTCTTTGGCGTATTGTACGGCTAACTCGTAAGCGCCAGAGGCAATACCCAAGGCCTGTGCGGCAATACCAATGCGGCCACCTTCTAGAGTTTTCATGGCAAATTTAAAGCCGAAGCCATCTTCGCCAATTCTATTTTCTTTGGGCACTTTTACATCGGTAAACATGAGGGAGTGGGTATCTGAGCCACGTATACCTAATTTATTTTCTTTTGGTCCGATGCTAAAACCTTCCATGCCTTTTTCTACAATAAGCGCATTAATACCGCGGTGACCTTTGGCTACATCGGTTTGGGCAATAACCAAATATACGGATGCGCTTCCACCATTGGTTATCCAATTTTTGGTGCCGTTTAAAAGATAGTGGTCGCCCATATCTAAGGCAGTAGTTTGTTGTGAGGTAGCATCGGAGCCAGCTTCGGGTTCTGATAAACAGAAAGCACCAATAATTTCACCAGCGGCTAGTGGTTTTAAATATTTTTGTTTTTGCTCTTCGGAGCCATATTTTTCTAATCCGTAGCATACCAAGGAATTATTTACCGATACTACTACCGAGGCAGAGGCATCTATTTTCGATAATTCTTCCATAGCCAATACATAGGAAATGGTATCTAAGCCAGATCCATTGTACTCGGGGCTTACCATCATGCCTAAAAAGCCTAGTTCGCCTAGTTTTTTAATTTGTTCGGCCGGAAATTTTTGATGTTCGTCTCGTTCTATTACGCCAGGTTTTAGCTCGGTTTGTGCAAAATCACGAGCAGCCTGCTGAATCATGAGTTGTTCTTCGGTTAATTGGAAATCCATAGGGGTAGATTGTTGTTTTTCGATTCAAAAATAACATTTAATCTCTTTGAAAAAGAGGGAGCTCTTGCATTTTTGATATAAGAAAGACAAAAGGTGCTATTGCTCCGTTTTTACACTTCTTTGGGTGGCCACAAGTACTAAACTGATACCACCTATTATCAAAATAACCAATATTTGTGAGGAGTGAATGAGGGTAGCAAAGCCCAACCCTTCGGCTTTAGGCAAGGCATACAGGGTGAGTCCCTCGGCTACCATCCAGTGGAAAGCGCCAATACCGCCTTGTACAGGCACAATCATGCCTAAACTGCCAAAAACCAAGGCTGCTAAAGCCGCTATGGGGCTTAAATCCGTAGTACTTGCTAAGGCAAAAAAGGCCAAGTAGGTTGATAAGAAATAACAAGCCCAAAGTCCTACAGAGTAGCCTAAATACGCCAATTTATTGGGCATTTTTTTGAATGATAATAGCCCAATTTTAAAGGAATTTAGGGTGTTTGCAAGTGGCCTAAGCCATTTTTTTAGCAGTGGCTTTAGGAAGTATAGCACACCCAAAAAGAGTACCAAACCTAGGAACAGGGTGCCACTTAGCAGTGGTTTTACACGTAGCCAACCATATTGATACATAAACGTAGCAATACGCTCAAATTCTAGAAGCAAGGTGAGTGCAGTTATGCTTAGTAGCATAGCTAAATCGGATAAACGTTCTGTAAATACGGTGCCAATAAGTGGTGTTACAGGAATTCCGTCGCTTTTTTTGAGTACACCACACCGAGATACTTCGCCCATACGGGGTACCGCCAGGTTGGCCAGGTAGCCAATCATAACGGCGTAAAAAGAATTTTTTGCAGATGGGCTATAGCCCAAAGGCTTAATAAGCATGTTCCAGCGCAATGCCCGAAATACATGAGCTAATAAACAAGCAATTACGGAGGCTAGTATCCAAAAGGGGTTTGCATTTTTTACACTTTGGGCCATTTTGCTCAAATCTTGCCCTTTAAATGCCCAATAGAGTAGCAAGCCAGCAAGGCTTAAAAAGAGCAGGTATTTTAGTATGCTAAAAGGCGATAGTTTCAAGCCACTTATTTTACTAAACGATTTTGATCATCGGGAAAAACCAATACAGGTTGGTAGGTTTTTGCTTCTGCTAGGGGTAATTGCCCATACGACATGATGATTAACACATCGCCCACTTGTGCTAACCTAGCAGTAGCTCCGTTTAGGCAAATTACACCGCTTCCACGTTCACCTTTTATTATATAGGTTTCAAAACGGGCACCGTTGTTGTTATTTACTACTTGCACCTTTTCGTTGGCAATCATATGGGCTGCATCCAATAAGTCTTCATCAATGGTAATACTGCCCACATAATTTAGTTCGGCTTGGGTTACACGTGCTCGGTGAATCTTAGACTTTAGTATCTCGATAATCATCTTGCAAAAATAGTAATAAATAACAGTTTCTGCCCAAATCTAGGGTTTAGGGTAATAAGATATTGTCAATTAACCGTGTTTGGCCGAGGCTAGCGGCTACCAATGCCACCGCTTCCGACCCATTGGCTGGGTGGTTATTTTGTAGGTTGTTGGGTGCGCAAATTTCTAGATAGCCCAGGTTTATTCCAGGACTTTTTTCTAAAAATTCGGTGGCTTCTTGCTTCAGTATTTCGACTGATTTTTTGCCCCAACCTTCTTTTATATGCATTAAACTTTGGTAAAGGGCTAAGGATTGTGCTCGTTCTGTAGGGCTTAAATGCACATTTCTAGAACTCATGGCCAACCCATCGGCCTCCCGAATAATGGGGCAAATTTCTAATGCAACGTCTAGTTTTAGCTTTTGCACCATTTTCTCAATTACCTGTACTTGTTGGTAGTCCTTCTGTCCAAAGAAAGCAATATCCGGATGGGTATATTGGAAGAGTTTATTTACAATTTGCGTAACTCCTTGGTAATGGCCTGGCCGGTGTTTTCCTTCTAAAATTTCGTCCAATCCATCTAAAGCTAATTCCCATTTTTCATCACTACTATACATCTCCTCCACCTCTGGCAAAAAAAGTACGTCGCATGCAGCCGCTTCTAATTGGGCAATATCGTGCTCAATAGGTCGCGGATATTTTTCTAAGTCTTTAGGGTCGTTAAATTGAGTGGGGTTTACAAAAATGCTGCATACCACTACATCGCTTTTGCTTTTGGCAAGGTTTATAAGCGAAATATGCCCTTGGTGTAAAGCGCCCATAGTGGGCACAAAGCCAATTCGTTTGCCTTGTTGTTTTTGTTGAAGCGTGTAGGCCGAAATTTCGGAGCGGGTACGAAGTATTTTCAAAAGAATAGAATCAAATATTGCCTTCCAAAAATGGGTATTAATCCCTTTAACTCCAAGTGGAAAGCAGGAAACCTACCTAAATACCAATATTTTTCGTATCTTTGCAGACTCAATTGCTTAACAATCAAAAATATACTCACGGAGATGGCAAAAACGAAACTACTGTTTATTACTCACGAGATGTCGCCTTTTCTGGAATTGACTAAGATCGCAGAAATTACTCGAAAACTTCCTCAAGCTATGCAAGATAAGGGTCTAGAGATCCGTATTTTGATGCCACGTTTTGGCAATATTAATGAGCGCAGGAACCGTTTACACGAAGTTATACGCCTATCGGGCATGAACATCATTATAGACGATAACGATAATCCATTAATCATCAAAGTTGCTTCTATTCCGGCAGCTCGTATGCAGGTTTATTTCTTAGATAATGAAGATTATTTCCAACGTAAACATGTATTTGCCGATGGTAATAACAAGTTTTTTGCTGATAACGATGAGCGCACTATCTTTTTCTGTAAAGGTGCCTTAGAAACAGTAAAAAAATTAGGTTGGTCGCCAGATGTAGTGCATTGCCACGGATGGATGACCGCCTTGGTACCTGCCTACATGAAAACCGTTTATAAAGAAGATCCTACGTATAAAAATGCCAAAGTGGTGTATTCTGTGTATGGTGAAGATGCTTTTGAAGGAAACTTACATACAGATTTTGCACGTAAAGCCGTTATGAATGGCATGGATGCTACCCACACCGATTTGTATCAAGCTGCTGATGTAGCTTCCTTGCATCAAGGAGCTATTCATTACTCAGATGCCGTGGTATACGGAAGTGAGCAGATGACCGAAGATGTGTTAAAGTTTGTTAAAAAATCCAATAAACCGGTTTTGGAATACATTTCAACTGCCGATTTCGAAAATTATTACAACCTTTACCAAGAAATTACAAACAATGAACTTGTTTCATTGGCTTAATTGTTAACCAAGGTTTACTATGAAAGTATATAAATTAGACTTATTAACCTTGTTGATAAGTCTTTTTAGTTTAGGTGCATGTAACAATCCAGACCAAATTGGTTTGGATGTAGACCCCAATAACGGCATCAGTACAGCTATTGATGATAATACAACCGTATTGGCCCTAACGGTTCCCGAAGAAAAGATTTTTACCAATAATTTGGCCAAATATCCAATCGGATATTTTATTGACCCGGATTTAGGAATTACCGAAACTGCAGTAGGAGCAAGCCTTAATTTACTAAGCGATAGTTTAAAATTTGGCAACAATGCGGTGTTAGATTCTGCAGTTTTAGTACTTAAATATGCTGATGAATTTTATGGCGATTCACTTACCTCAGATTACCGTTTTTCGGTACATCAATTGAGCGCAAAACTAAATCCACTTACGTCGTATTTCAACGATATGCCTCTTGCACATGACAATACGGAGATTGGATTTAAAGTGATTAGCAAAATTAAATTGAAAGATAGTATTGCGGTGAATCAAATACGTGTAGGCAAACTAGATACCACTATCAAACAAGCCCCACAGATTCGTATACCGATTGATCTAAATTTTATAAATAGTCAATTTATTAATGCTGCTGCAGCTAATTTCTTTAAACCTGCTGCTTTCTTAACACATATTAAAGGTCTTCACATTAAGGTTGATCCTATTAATGGGGGTAAAGCGGGTGGCATTCCATTTTTCGATTTAACCTCTGGTGCTAGTAAATTAGAGCTATACTACCGCAATGTAAACGCCAAAATTGATACGAACTACATTACCTTCAGTATTAACAATTCTATGTCTACGGTAGCCGCCACGTTTAGCCACGATTATACAGGCACCGAAGTGGCCACACAATTAGCCAATCCAGCGGTAGAATACAACAAAGTATTTACCCAAGCTTTGGGCGGTTTAAGAACTAAAGTTACGTTCCCCAATATCAATCAGTTAAAACAATTGGGTGCTATTTACATCAACAAAGCCGAATTAATTTTGAGTGTAGAGGGTGGTAGCGATGCTCCGTTTGCTCCGTCTCCCAGAATGATTCTCTACCAAACAGATATTGCTAGTCAGCGTAAATTAGTACCCGATTTAGATCCCTATGATGCCCGATTTTTAAGCGTGGGTGGTTTTGGCGGCTTGTATAATAGCTCGTCTAAAACCTATACCTTTAATTTAACGGCCTATATTCAAGACTTAGTAATTGGCAAAGCCAAGCAATATGCACTTTACTTAGCACCCACAGAAACAGAGATGTCTAATTTAGCCAATGTTATAAAGCCATCCGCAGGTGTTGCTAGCAAAGTTGTTTTGGGAAGTGGTAAAAGTAGTGCTAACTTTAAGATGAAACTTAGAGTTAAATATTCTCTGCTAAACAATTAATTGGTTTTAACCTTTTAAGCATTACATCGTATGTGTGGAATTGTTGGATACATTGGTCATAGAGAAGCATGGCCTTTAATTATAAAAGGACTTCATCGCTTAGAATACCGCGGTTACGATAGTGCCGGGGTAGCTTTATTAAATGGCAATTTACGCATCTACAAAAAAGCCGGAAAAGTTAGCGAATTAGAAAATTTTGCTGCCGATAAAGATGTTTCGGGCCATATTGGTATGGGACATACCCGTTGGGCCACCCACGGAGCTCCATCTGATAGAAATTCTCACCCACACACTTCTGGCGACGATCGTTTGTCCATTATTCACAACGGAATTATAGAAAATTACGCCACCCTGAAAGAAGAACTCATTTCAGAAGGGCACGTGTTTAAGAGTGATACCGATACCGAAGTGCTCATCCACTTAATCGAAGAAATTCAGAAAAAAACGCAATTAGATCTTAGAGAAGCCGTGCGTGTGGCACTAAACGAGGTTGTTGGAGCCTATGCCATAGTTATTATGAGCAAAGATGAGCCCGACCAACTTATAGCCGCCCGCAAAGGCAGTCCCATGGTTATTGGGGTAGGTAAAGACGAATACTTCATCGCCTCCGATGCCTCTCCAATTATTGAGTATACCAAAAACGTGATCTATTTAAACGATAACGAAATTGCTTATATAAAACGTGACGAACTACTCATCAAAAACTTGGATAATGTAGTAAAAACCCCTTACGTGCAAGAACTCGAACTAAAGTTAGAGATGCTCGAAAAGGGTGGTTACGATCATTTCATGCTCAAAGAAATTTACGAACAACCACGATCTATTAAAGATTGTATGCGTGGTCGTATTTATCCCGATGAAGGTTTGGTGCAATTGGGCGGTATTAAAGAATACGCTGAAAAGCTTAAAAATATCGACCGCATTATCATTGTAGCTTGCGGTACTTCGTGGCATGCAGGCTTGGTTGGCGAATATTTAATTGAAGAATTTGCTCGTGTACCGGTAGAAGTAGAGTATGCTTCGGAATTCAGGTACCGCAACCCCATTATTACTGAAAAAGATATTGTAATAGCCATTTCACAATCGGGCGAAACAGCCGATACCATGGCCGCCATTGAATTGGCGAAAGAAAAAGGGGCTACCATTTTTGGCATTTGCAATGTGGTAGGTTCCTCTATTCCACGTTTAACCCATGCAGGAGTATATACTCACGCTGGTCCCGAAATTGGAGTAGCGTCTACCAAAGCTTTTACCGCTCAGGTAACGGTGTTAACCTTAATGGCCTTTTACATTGCTCAACAAAAAGGCACGCTTTCGCAATCTAAATTAATCGGTTTACTTTCTGAGTTAGATCAAATACCCAACCTGGTGGAGAAATGCTTGGAGGCCAATGCAGGTATTTTAAAAATTGCCGAGAAATTTAAAAACACCAGCAATTGTTTATTCTTAGGCCGCGGTAGCGGTTTCCCAGTAGCTTTAGAAGGTGCTTTAAAACTAAAAGAAATTTCTTACATCCACGCCGAAGGCTACCCAGCGGCCGAAATGAAACACGGCCCCATTGCTTTAATTGATGCAGACATGCCGGTAATTTTTATTGCCACCAAAAACTCATCGTACGAAAAAGTAATTAGCAATATACAAGAGGTAAAAGCACGCAAGGGTGTGGTAATTGCCATTGTAACAGAGGGCGATGTGGAAGTGAAGAAAATGGCCGATTATACCATTGAAATACCCGATGCCGACGAAGCTTTTTTACCCATTTTAGCTACTATTCCTTTACAGTTATTGGCTTACCACATTGCGGTTCTTAGAGGCTGTAATGTAGATCAACCTCGTAATTTGGCTAAATCGGTAACGGTGGAATAGTACTTATTTCAGCTCTAACCTGAATTTCTTAGCATACATTTTGTGAGATTCGGCAGCTAAACTATTTATCGATTTAGAGTAAAGTAAATACCCTTCTTTTTGATTAGCATCTGTGAAGATTAAATTGGGGTGCCAAGAAAAGCTAGTGGTTGAGTTTAATGGTATGGCATAATCGGATTTAAGCAATTGACTTT
>JAIPAN010000066.1 GCA_021740025.1 Sphingobacteriaceae bacterium | reverse complement strand
GGCAACTAACGCTTGTTTGCAACAATTTACCCGGTCGCGGCCATCTATAATAATAACATCGTATTTTTTTTGGGAAGTTATAGGCATTTTACTATATGCCCCATTGGGTACTAATTCGCAAAATATAAGCTCTGAATTTTTGGGTGATGCGGTTTTAATTTTTTCAAACCATTCCTTATTGTGTTCTACCGAAACTACGTGTTTAGCTCGTTCAGCATAAAATAAGGTGGAATTACCAGAACCAAATTCAAAAATTTGGTGTTCTGTAGTAATTCGGTTTTTAATGAAATCGATATAAGAATAAGTAACCCAAGGCAAGGGAAGGCCTTCTGCATCCACCGGGGCGCCGGTATCAAAGGAACGAATCCAACCAATATCGGCTAAATATCCTTTGGTTCCAAAAGACAAAAGCGCTTTGAATTTTGACCATTTCAGTAGACTTAATTTGGAATATTTTACCTTCACTTTTTTATTATTTTTTGAATGATTGATATCAAGAAAAGCGATTTTAACATGCGAAGTCCCTGCTCCCGGGTATGCGGAATGGCAAGAATAAAAAAGGTTGAACTAGCATAGGCAATTAAGGTAGCAATGGAAGCTCCTAATGCGCCGTATATCGGAATGAGCCATAGGTTAAGTACTACATTTACCAAGGCCCCAAAAGCAGTTCGCGAAAAGGAAATGAGGGTAAAACCCTCGGCTAATAAAAATTGGCTGCTTGCACTTCCTAAAAACACAAAAATACCCGACCAAATATGAATAGAGAGCAATAATCCGGCTCCATGGTATGGGTTTCCGTATAAAATATGAATGATTTGATTGGCAAAAATGCTCACTAAAACAGCTACTGGCAAACTGATTGCAACCAATAAATCGTATAAATTTTGCAGGCGTTTGTGGTAGCGTTCAATATCGGTTTTGCGGGCATGAATAATGGCCGGAAATACTGAGGTAACTATGGCAACGGGAATAAAATACCACGATTCGCTAATGCGTGCGGCAGCACTATAAATACCCACAATTTTACTACCAGCTGATTTCAACATCACCTGATCTATTTTCATATAAATGGAAATCATTACGGCGGTTAAAATTAAAGGCCACGATTGTTGGATAAGCGATTTGGCTCGTGCCCAATTGAAAGTCCAGGTATGTAGGTGTAATTGTTTATGCTTGTAAATGAAGAGTAGACCAAGGGCTAAAACAGCGCTATCGAACACCAGCGCCCCGGCAAAATAAAGTACCGGTGCATGGTTATAAATTAGAGCAATTTTAACAGTAGTGGAAAGCACTAAACATACATTTTGCACCTGCACCACATATTTAGAAGCAACTTGCGACTGGAAATACGAATCGATAATATTGAAAGACTTAAATAAAGCAGCAGAGCTACACAAAGCAATTAAAAGTGCCAAAGATACCTCGGTTTCGTTGGTAGATAATTGGCGGAAAGCTAAATAAGTAAGAATGGCCAAGGGAATAAGTATAGCATTGGCGGCCAGTCGCATCACCAAAGAGGTGCCTAAAATTTCGTCACGTTTATCGGGGTGTTGTATAATTTCGCGAATAATAAAACTATCTAAACCCAGTGTGCCCACTGCAGCAAAAAGAGCGGCAAAGGCATCGGCAAAGCTTAAATCGCCAAACGCATAAGGGCCTAAATAACGAGCAATGATAAAGCCCACCACCAAACTTAAAAGTTTACCTGCTAGCAACCAGCCGGTATTTTTTACATACTTCTGAAATGCTGCCTGCTCAAAACCTGGTAGTGCTGGTATTTTCATTCAAAACAAATGTATAAAAAAACAGCGCTCTCCGGCAATTCGAAGAGCGCTGTTTTTAAAAGAAACCGAGAAACTAATTAGCAAATTTCTTTGCATTAATTTTGCGCTCGTTTTCTGTTAAATAAATTTTGCGTAAACGCATACTCACCGGTGTTACTTCAATGTACTCATCGGCTTGAATGTACTCCATTGCTTCTTCTAAAGAGAATTTAATAGCTGGGGCAATACGAGTATTATCATCGGTACCAGAAGCACGCATGTTGGTTAAGGCTTTTCCTTTTACTACGTTTACTACCAAGTCGTTATCGCGAATGTGTTCGCCCATAATTTGGCCTTCGTATACATCTACACCCGGATCTACGAAGAAACGGCCACGATCTTGTAATTTATCAATAGAATAAGCCGTGGTCATTCCTTTTTCCATAGAAACCAAAACCCCATTTAAGCGACCAGGAATTACTCCTTTCCAAGGCTCATATGCTTTGAAACGGTGCGCCATAATGGCTTCGCCGGCGGTAGCAGTTAAAACGTTGTTACGCAAACCGATAATACCACGTGCAGGGATTTCAAATTCTAAATGTTGTAAATCACCTTTAGGCTCCATAATCAACAACTCACCTTTACGTTGTGTAACCAATTCAATTACTTTACCTGACACATCGCCAGGAACGTCTACAATTAAGGTTTCAATTGGCTCACATTTTTTGCCATCAATTTCTTTGATAATTACTTGGGGCTGGCCTACTTGTATTTCGTAGCCTTCGCGACGCATGGTTTCAATTAATACCGACAAATGGAGAATACCACGACCGTATACTAACCAAGAGTCTGGAGATGGGGTATCTACCACTTTTAGTGCAAGATTTTTTTCCATCTCTTTTAACAAACGATCCCTGATACGTTGTGAAGTTACCAATTTACCTTCTTTACCAAAAAACGGAGAGTTGTTAATGGTAAACAACATGTTCATGGTTGGCTCATCAATACTAATAACTGGTAATTGTTCTGGCGCATCAAAATCAGCAATGGTATCGCCAATATCAAAGCCATCAATACCTACTACCGCACAAATATCGCCCGAGCGTACTTCGGTAGTTTTAATTTTACCTAAGCCTTCAAACGTATATAATTCTTTTACTCTCGATTTTACCACTTTGCCATCACGCTTAATTAAAGTAACGGGCTGATTTTCTTTAATAGAACCACGGTGCACACGACCAATGGCAATACGACCTACAAAAGATGAATAATCTAAAGAGGTAATCTGCATCTGCAAAGTTCCTTCATTAATAGGTGCCGGTGGAATGTTTTCTACTACGGCATCTAACAGAGCGAAAATATCGGTGGTTGGAGTTTTCCAATCGGTACTCATCCAGCCTTGTTTAGAAGAACCGTAAATTACCGGGAAATCTAACTGCTCTTCGGTAGCCTCTAAGTTGAAGAATAATTCGAAAATTTGTTCGTATACCTCTTCAGGGCGGCAGTTTTCTTTATCTACTTTATTTACAACTACTATGGGTTTTAAGCCCAATGCCAACGCTTTTTGGGTTACAAAACGAGTTTGAGGCATAGCGCCTTCAAAAGCATCGCATAATAACAATACGCCATCGGCCATTTTTAAAACACGCTCTACTTCACCGCCAAAGTCGGCGTGACCAGGAGTGTCAATAATGTTAATTTTTACGTCTTTATATTGTACCGAAACGTTTTTAGAAACAATGGTAATACCACGTTCACGCTCTAAATCGTTGTTGTCTAATATGAGGTCGCCAGTTTGCTCGTTGTCACGAAAAATAGAACAAGAGTGTAAAATTTTATCAACCAAAGTCGTTTTACCGTGGTCAACGTGGGCTATAATGGCTATGTTTCTAATTTTTTGCATTGCAGTGTTTTGAAAGAAAATTTTTGCAAAGCTAAGGTTTTAAAACCGTAAAAACTGCAAAGGTGTATTTTAGACTGCGATTACAGTTCAAAACAAAGAAATAGATTACCTTTGCAAGGTATGAACGTACAAGAAATAGCCGTAGTTGCCGTATTTGGTTTAGCAGTAGCCTACCTAGGCCGAATGCTGTATCGCAATTTTACGGCTAAAAATAGCTGTGGAAGCTCCTGTAAATGTTCGGCAGATTTTTCTGCTGTGGAGCCTAAAAAAGGTTAAGCTTTCTCAATAAGGCAAACGGCATAGGCTACTATACCCTCTTGGCGACCAATAAAGCCCATAGTTTCATTGGTAGTGGCTTTTATAGAAATATCTTCTTCACTAATACCAGCAGCGGTAGCAATATGTTGTTTCATGGCCGGCACATGTGGATTAATTTTGGGGGCTTCTAAACAAATCATGGCATCTATATTGCCAATGGTCCAGCCTTTTAGGGCCAATAATGTTACACATTCTTGCAATAAAATTAAACTGCTAATGCCCTTCCAACGGGCATCGGTATTCGAAAAATGATAACCAATATCGCCTAAATTGGCGGCACCTAGCAAGGCATCGCAGATGGCGTGTACCAGTACATCGGCATCTGAATGGCCAAAAGCACCAGCATGGTGTTCTAAATTTACACCACCCAAAACAAATGGATGATTTTCAACTAATTGATGGACATCGAATCCAAAACCTACACGTATTTTCAATTGAACTTGTCTTTATTATTTTCAGGAAAGATATAAAAAAGTGAGAATCTGAGTGTATTAGCCATCGGGCTTTTTTGTTGCTTAGCTACAATATACGCTAAATCAATGCCTGCTTTTTGCGTTTTAAACCCGCCACCTACCGTTATAAATTGACGATCGCCTTTGGTAGGATGCTCATAAAAATAGCCAGCACGCAACGCAAATTGGTCGCTAAACATATATTCAGCGCCCATGGCATAATTAATTTCTCTCAGTTCTTCCGAAAAGCCCCCTGGAGCGTCTGTAAAGGAGCCAAAGATACCTGAAACCATAGAACGGTTGGGGTCTTTGCCGGCAATAATTTGACCATTAACATCTACCTCTGGCGAAGTAGGTACCAATAATTTATTTACATCTAGCGTAAAAGTTAGTTTATCAAAATCATTCATTGCCAAACTGCTTGCAAGGCCTATACGCAAATTGGTAGGTAAAAAATATTTTGAGCCACCTTGGGCATAACTTATTTTGGTGCCAATGTTAGAAATATTAATACCCCAGCTCAGTTGTGCTTCTTTACCAAACATGGTAGTAGGATTGGTGCCATATGCAGAGACGTCTGCAGCAAAGGCCGAAGCCGGTCGTAACACATCGCTGGCAGAAAATTGACCATTGCTTAAACTTGAGCGAATGTACCGAATAGTTGTACCTAGTGAAAACGTTTCACCAAATCTTTTAGAATAAGCCGCATCAATGGCAAATTCGTTGGGACTATAAGTGCCCAAATCAATCTGATTAATATCGGTTAGTTGTATATCGCCCAAAGAAAAATAGCGAACAGAGCCGGCTAAAACACCTTGATTAGCCAATTTTTTATAATAGGTTAAATACGCAAAATTAATATCGGGAACCAAGTTTTTTAGCCAGGGAGTATACGAAAATGATCCACCGTAAGAGCCTTCTAGAAATGACAATTTAGCCGGATTCCAATGCAAAGCATACAAGTCGGGAGCAGTAGCTACGCCGGCATCGCCCATAGCTCCAGCTTTTGCATCGGGCGTAATTAATAAAAAAGACATGGCTGTTTGTATACTATTGGGCTTTTTCCCGTCAGACAAAGTGGATGAACCAAATATTTGAGCTTGTAAATTTAAGCTTGTACAAAAAAGTATGAGAATATATAAACTGCTACGCATTCAAGCAAGTATTGTATCTAAAAAATATTTCGAACAACATACGAATATATAAACAATTATGAGTTTTTGGACTGTTAATTAACTTACAAAAACATATAAGATTAAATAAGGATCCTTTTGGTGTTTTAGCGTAAATACGCTATTTTAGCATTTCAATACTTCTTAGAGCGCTTAAGAATGAAAAGAAAAACAGTATATACTAGTTCTATTGTATGTGTTTTGCTACTTAGTATGGTTATTACCTCATGTAGTAAAAAAAATGCATCCTCTAAAACAGGAATGGCCTATAATAATAAATACAATGGCGGGTTTCAGGTTGTCGGTAAGGCAAAAAGAGGTCCTGGTCCGGGTTTGGTAGCCATTGAAGGCGGTACCTTCGTAATGGGTGGTAGCTTAAACCAAGATTTAGTTTACGAAAACGACAATACCAAGCGCCGTGTAACGGTAGCTTCATTTTATATGGACGAAACCGAGGTTTCAAATGTAGATTGGTTAGAATATTTATACTGGATAAAACGCAATTTTAAAGATGATGCAGAGTATTATTACAATGCACTGCCTGATACCTTGGTTTGGCGCAGACCATTATCGTACAACGAACCATGGGTAAACAATTACTTGCGCCACCCGGCTTACCAAGATTATCCGGTAGTTGGTGTAACCTGGGAACAAGCACGTGAGTATTGCGCATGGCGTACCGATAGAGTAAACGAAGATCTTTTACGTAAGGGTGGTTATTTGGCTGCGTATAAAGGTGCACCTGCAAAAGGAGCTGCTGGCGCTGCAACTACCAACGTAGCCGACAGTGTAAAACCATTTAATACCGACATCTACCTAAATGGCCAATACCGTGGCCAAGGTATTGATGGCAAGAAAATGAAAAAAGATTTAAATCCAAATGCTACCGCTGCTGCTCCAGCAACAGGTACTGCCCCAGCTAAGGGTGGCGTTACCCGTCCGGTACGTTTAGAAGATGGTATTTTAAAAGAGCCCTACCGTTTACCAACAGAAGCAGAATGGGAATATGCTGCTTTGGCATTGGCAGGCAACACCTCCTACGAAAACATTGAGGATGG
>JAIPAN010000065.1 GCA_021740025.1 Sphingobacteriaceae bacterium | reverse complement strand
AGGAGGTAGCTTCATTGCTGTTTTAGGCATCAATTTACCTGGATTAATACTCATTTTGTTTATTGTTCCGTTTTGGTCCGATTTAAAGAAAATAGGTCGAATTAAACATTCGCTTTCTGGTATTAACGCCGTTTCTGTAGGCTTTTTACTTGCAGCGGTCATTTTCATGTTTCGTGCGCAAAGCTTCCAATGGCTATCTCTTTGTTTGGTGTTCGGGACATTCTTTTTGCTCTCTTTTACCCGTATAAAAACACCCATTCTAATTTTCGCTGTAATAGCCTTATCGTACTTTTTATAGTGCGAAAAAATTTACGTTTATTTAATAAAAAACTACACTAAGGTTTGCTTAAATTTTCGTTACTTCGATGCTATGAAAATTTACACCAAAACAGGCGATAAGGGTCAAACTTCATTAATTGGCGGCACCCGTGTTCCTAAACATCATTTGCGCATAGAGAGTTATGGTACCGTTGATGAACTCAACTCGTATATTGGTTTAATTCGCGATCAGCAGGTGTCTGAGCATCAACAAAATTTATTGAAAGAAATTCAAGATCGCTTGTTTACCATTGGTTCTGCTTTGGCTTCCGATCCGGAAAAATCAAAAATGAAAATTCCTGATTTACACCAAGAAGATATTGAATTGCTGGAAAAAGAAATTGATACCATGACGGCCGAATTACCCGAGTTGCGTCATTTTATTCTACCTGGCGGTTCTAATGCAGTTTCTTTTTGTCACCTTGCCCGTTGTGTTTGCCGACGTGCCGAACGTATTTGTGTGCACTTGAGCGAAGACAGTTTTGTTGACGAAAAAGTAATGGTGTATTTAAACAGATTGAGTGATTATTTGTTTGTGTTATCCAGAAAATTGTGTTTCGATAATCAAATTGAAGAAAATAAGTGGATTCCACGTATTTAACCGAATGTGTAAAACTTCTTTATAAACTGTACTAGATTATTCTATTTTTGCGAAAAATAAAACAATTGTAAAGCCTATGTATTGGACCTTAGAATTAGCCTCACATTTAGAGGACGCCCCTTGGCCGGCTACCAAAGATGAATTAATTGATTATGCCATTCGTTCTGGTGCGCCAGTTGAAGTAATCGAGAATTTGCAAGCATTGGAAGATGATGGTGAGCCTTATGAAAATATTGAAGAAATTTGGCCCGATTATCCAACCAAAGACGATTTTTTCTTTAACGAAGACGAATATTAGTAAAAAAGCCCTCCCAAATTTCGGGAGGGCTTTTTTAATTAAACCTTTTTTAAGAATACTTCGGCTAGCACCAAGTCTTCGGGGTAGGTAATTTTTATGTTTTTTGGGTCGCCTTCTACCAAGTGTATGGCCACTCCAGCATGTTCCACTACCGAAGCATCGTCGGTAAAGGAGGTTCTAAACTCTTGTTGATATGCTTTTCTGAGCACATTGCTGGTAAAAATTTGCGGTGTTTGAATCAGATAAACTAGTTCTCTAGCCAAGGCTTTATTTTCTTTCGTATCGCTTATTCTCACCGAATCTTTAGATTGGATAGCTAATACAGCATTTCCATGCATTTCTGCATAACTAAAAGCTTCTTCAATTTTTTCTTTTTTGATATTTGGTCTAACCGCATCGTGTATGGCAACCAAAGCTTTGCCCTTTACCAATTTCAAGCCATTTTTTACCGAAAAAAAACGTTCATGTCCGGCTTTAACCAGGCTATGCGGAATGGTAAATTCATGCGTTGAACATAGTTTTTCCCAATATTCATGAAAATCAACATTAAGCACTAGAATTAGTTCCGGACGTGGTTCAGCTTGGTAAAAAGTCTCCATGGTGTGCATCAGCACCGGCTTACCGGCTACCAGTAAAAATTGCTTGGGTATATCTTGTTTCATTCTGCTGCCAGAACCACCTCCAACTAGTATGGCATAACGTTTCATGGCTTTAGAAAAGCGTTTTAGATAATGAGCATGGCATCTCCATAGCTGTAGAACTTGTATTTTTCTTTTACAGCTACTTCGTAAGCATTCATAATGTGATCATAACCTCCAAAGGCAGCTACCATCATCAATAAGGTCGATTCTGGTGTATGGAAGTTGGTGATCATGGAATTGGCAATGCTAAATTCGTAAGGAGGAAAAATGAATTTACTCGTCCAATCGTTAGCCGGTTTTAAATTACGGGCTGCCGAAACAGACGATTCAATAGCTCTCATAGAAGTGGTGCCTACGGCACAAATACGGCGTTTTTCTTCCAATGCCTTGTTTATCATACGCACTGTTGGATCTTCGATTATGAATTGTTCCGAATCCATTTTGTGCTTGGTTAAATCTTCAACCTCAACCTGACGGAACGTGCCTAGGCCAACGTGTAAGGTTACCTCAGCAAAATCAATTCCTTTCAATTCTAGGCGTTTCATTAATTCGCGGCTAAAGTGTAAGCCTGCAGTTGGAGCTGCAACAGCGCCTTCGTTCTTTGCAAAAACGGTTTGGTAACGTTCTTTATCCTCTTCAGTTGCTTTACGCTTAATGTATTTTGGTAGGGGTGTTTCACCTAAAATTTCGATATTTCTGCGAAACTCCTCATCGGTACCATCAAATAAGAACCGAATGGTACGACCACGAGAAGTGGTATTATCAACTACCTCGGCAACCAATAAGTCATCATCGCCAAAATATAATTTATTACCTACACGGATTTTACGAGCCGGATCTACCAACACATCCCATAAGCGTAATTCTTTATTCAATTCCCGCAGCAAGAACACTTCAATTGTAGCACCGGTTTTTTCTTTATTTCCGTATAAACGTGCAGGGAATACTTTTGTATTATTTAAAATCATTACATCCTTCTCATCAAAATAACCCAAAACATCTTTAAAGATTTTATGTTCAATGGCACCTGTTTTTCGGTCTAATACCATTAAACGTGCTTCATCACGCTTTTCTGAAGGTTCGTGAGCAATTAAAGAATCGGGTAAATTGAATTTAAATTGAGATAGTTTCATATGTGTTTTTATATGATTTAGGGCGCAAATTTAGAAAAAATAATTGGTAAAATGGCTGTTTTTATGCAGCGTTAAAATGGCTAAATTTAATGAGTAGAGATTTGTAACGTTTTAGCATTTTCAATGTCTTATTAAGGTATGTTATTCCTCAGATTATTAAAAGAGAGCTTCATTTTTGCTTTTGACGCCCTTCGTCAGAACAAATTACGCACCATTTTATCTTTATTGGGCATCACCATTGGTATTATGACCATCATTGGGGTATTTTCTGCGGTAGATACTCTGCGTAATAACCTACAAAATAGTGTAGAAAAATTAGGCAGTAACACCATTTATGTTCAAAAATGGCCTTGGGGTGGTTTTGGCGATTATCCTTGGTGGAAATACATGCGTAGACCGGTACCTAAAATTCGCGATTTTGAAAAATTAGCTAACAGGTTGCAAACCGCAGATGGCGTAGCGTACGAAACTAGCATGGGGAATAGGGTGGTAAAATACCGTAACAATAGTGTAGAAGGTGTTAGTTTAAGTGCGGCAAGCCACGATTTATATAAAACCCGTGTATTTAATTTTTCTGACGGCCGCTACTTTACCGAAATAGAAAGTAGAGCAGGCAGCCCGGTAGCTATTTTGGGTTATACGGTTGCCGATGGTTTATTTCCGAACGAAAGTCCGATTGGGAAAACCATTAAAGTATTGGGTAGACGAGTAACGGTTATTGGTATTTTTGAAAAAGAGGGGGAAGATATGTTGGGCATTTCGGCCGATAAATTGATTTTATTACCGCTAAATTTTGCCCGTAACGTAATCAATGTAGAGGACGAACGCTATGATCCGCAAATAACCGTAAAGGGTTTAGGAGACATATCTATTAACGAGGTAGAAAGTGAATTGCGTGGTACTATGCGTTCTATTCGCCGAATAAACCCTCGAGATGATGACGATTTTGCCTTAAATAAATCAACCATTTTAACCGCTCAGCTCGATCAAATGTTTGGTATTATAAACTTTGCCGGAGCCTTTATTGGTGGTTTTTCTATTTTGGTGGGTGGTTTTGGTATTGCCAATATCATGTTTGTTTCAGTAAAAGAACGCACCAATATTATCGGCATACAAAAATCGCTAGGTGCCAAGAATTACTTCATTTTACTTCAATTCTTATTCGAATCGGTGGCCCTTTGCTTAATGGGTGGCATTATTGGCTTAGCTCTGGTGTTTTTATTAACCTTGTTGGCCAAAACCTTTGCCGATTTAACAATTATAGTAGATATGGGCAAGGTGATACTCACCATTGTATTATCTACAGTTATTGGATTGATTTCAGGATTTATACCAGCCTTTATGGCATCTAGGTTAGATCCGGTAGAAGCTATTCGAAGTAAATAATTTCTAAACTAGTTTGGCTAAAGCTGCAGCAATACGCTTCAACGCTTCGCTTAGTTTCTCTTCAGAAGCAGCGTAAGAAATACGAATAGAGTTTGGATCGCCAAAAGCATCGCCCGAAACCAAGGCTACATGCGCTTCGTTTAGTAGATACAGGCTTAAATCTAAGGCATCTTGTATTTTTACTCCATAAGCACTCTTGCCAAAATAGCTACTTACATCCGGGAAAAAGTAAAAGGCACCGCTTGGTAGGTTGGTTTTTATGCCAGGAATGGCTTTTAAAAGCCCGTATACCAAATCTCGGCGCTTTAGAAATGCTGTTTTCATTTTCAATACACTTTCTAAGCCGCCTTCGCAGGCTGCAATGCCCGCACGTTGCGCAATAGAACACGTGCCCGAAGTAATTTGCCCTTGCATTTTATCGCAGGCTTGGGCAATTTCTTTGTTAGCAGCCAAGTAACCCAAACGCCAGCCGGTCATGGCAAAGGCTTTAGAAAATCCGTTTACAATAATAACCCGCTCTTTCAACGATGCAAACTGAGCAATAGATTCGTGCTTATCACCGAAATTGATGTGTTCGTAAATTTCATCCGATAAAATGTAAATTTCAGGGTATTTCTCAAAAATCTTGGTCAATTTTGCCAATTCCTCATAACTATATACGCTACCGGTAGGGTTGCAAGGCGATGAAAACATAAAAACCTTAGTTTTCGGGGTAATGGCTTGCTCTAATTGTTGAGCGCTGATTTTAAAATCCTGTTCAACAGTTGTAGGTATAAAAACCGAAGTGCCTTCGGCTAATTTTACCATTTCTGAATACGACACCCAATATGGTGTTGGAATGAGTACCTCATCGCCTGGGTTTACTAAACACAAGAGGGCATTGGCCAAGGCTTGTTTCGCTCCGGTGGTTACCACAATTTGATCGGAATCGTAGCTTAAATTGTTCTCTACACGTAATTTTTCGGTAATGGCTTTACGCAGTTCCGGATAGCCCGCCACGGGTGTATAAAAAGTAAAGTTATTATCTAACGCTTTTTTTGCCGCATCTTTAATATAATCGGGTGTGTTAAAGTCGGGTTCTCCGAAACTTAGGTTAATAATATCGATGCCTTTTGAAGCTAATTCTCGGCCCATTTTGGCCATTTTAATAGTTTGCGATTCGGCTAAAGCATGTATGCGGTTAGAAAGTGCTGTCATATCTTCAAAAATAAAAAAATATAGCCATTTTTAAAGGTTTAGGCTATAATTTATCTGAATAGTAGGTCTTAGAATTTGGTTTATTAACTTTGGTTAGTAAATAAAGCACGTGAAAAGCCAAAAACGCATCATCATACTATCGCTTAGTGTAAGCATATTGCTTATGCTAGTGAAGTTTTTTGCCTATTTTATCACATCTTCCAATGCTATTTTAACAGATGCTGCCGAAAGTATTGTGAATGTTTTAGCTAGTGCTTTCGCTTTTTACAGCATTTACTTATCTAGTCAGCCTAGAGATATAAACCACCCCTATGGGCACGGAAAAGTAGAATTTTTTGCAGTTTTTGTTGAAGGATCACTCATTTTGATGGCTGGAATTTTAATTCTTTTTAAATCTATATACGCCATTTTTTATCCACATGCCATTACCAATATTGGTGATGGAGCCCTTATTATTGGTGCTACCGGTCTCATTAATTTGCTCTTGGGACTGTACCTCATTAATTCGGGCAAAAAATTAAATTCCATAACGCTGCAAGCCGATGGAAAGCATTTGCTTACCGATGCTGTGAGTAGTGCCGGTTTAGTAGCTGGTTTAATACTTATTTCCTTTACTGGGATATATGTGTTAGATAGTTTGCTTTCCATGGCATTAGGCTGTTACGTGTGTTACAGTGGTTATCGTTTGGTGCGAAAATCGGTTGGTGGCTTAATGGATGAATCTGATTTAACGAAAGTAGAAGCCATTATTGCCGTTTTACAAGCCAATCGCCAGAGTTCTTGGATTGATGTACATAACCTGCGTACCCAACAATACGGCAGTGATTTGCATATAGATTGCCACATTACGCTACCCTATTACTTTGATTTAAACCAGGCGCACGAACAAGTGTCGGCCATAGATGCGCTTGTAAATAACCATATTTTTGAGGATACCGAATTATTTATCCATACAGATCCCTGCATTCCGCAGTGTTGCCACTATTGCCGTATGGAAAGTTGCAAGGTGAGGGGCGAAGCGCAACAAAAAGATATCGTTTGGACGGCAGATCGGGTTGTTAAAAATCAAAAACATTTCGATTGAGCATGAGTTACC
>JAIPAN010000064.1 GCA_021740025.1 Sphingobacteriaceae bacterium | reverse complement strand
TGGTAGGTAGTGAAGCCAATGGTACAATATCTTTTAACGGTAACCTTACACAAGTTTCGTTTACAGGTAGACAATTTGAAATGTATTGCAACTTTTCATTAGGCTTAAGTAGCATTGCCGATTATTCGAGCTGTGTAGATAAAGATACCGATGGCGATGGTTTAGTTGATCGTTTAGATATTGAAAGCGATGGTGATGGTGTAACCGATGCACAAGAATTGGCAGACGGAACTGACTATACCGATCCATGCAGCTTTGTACTAGCAAACCAAACACTAACTCCTGATGCAGCATGGAATGCAGCAGATTGTGATGCGGATGGTGATACCAATGAAACCGAAAAAACCAATGGAACAAATCCATTAGTTTTTGATACGCTACCTCAAATTACTGGTCCGGATGGTACAGGTACTACTACCGCGGCAACTAGTGCCCTTGATTATGCTGAAAATGCTACTACAAGCATTTACACATTTACTTCTAACCGTAGCGTTACGTGGAGTTTGGATGGGGGAGAAGACTCAGCTAAATTTAGCATTAATGCAACCAGTGGTGCATTAACATTTGCAAGTTCACCAGATTTTGAAACACCAACTGATGGCTCCGTTTCAGGATCTAATACCTATACGGTAGTAATTAAAGCTGTTGATAATCGTAATTTAGGGAATCGTCAAACCTTAACAGTTACCATTACCAATGTAAACGAAGCACCAAGTATCACTAGCATAGCTCCGCAATCGGTATTGGGTACCGATCCTACTTCCGATTTAGCATTTACTGTTTCTGATCCAGAATCTGAAGCAGCTAATTTGATTGTAAGTGTAGCGTCAAGCAACACTACTTTGGTTCCTACCAGCAATATCGTAGTTACCGGAACGGGTGCTAACCGTACTGTGCGGGTTAGTGCAGCTGATGGTTTATATGGTACGGCAAATATTACCCTAACCGTAACCGATGAACTTGGGCTTAGTACAAGCACTACTTTTGCACTTACCATACAAAATGCAAGTTGTAATACCTTCACGGTATCAGATTTTCAATTGAATGGAAATTCTAGTGTAGCGGGTAATATCATTACCTTAACGCCCAATGCTGGAGCCCAAAGTGGAAGTGCATGGAATAAAAATAAATTAATACTCAGCGAAGATTTTAATATTTCGGCAAAAGTATACTTAGGGAACAATGACGCAGGTGCCGATGGTATTGCCTTTGTTCTTCAAAATCAATCGGTTAATGCAGGTTCATCCGGTGGTGGTTTGGGCTATTCGGGAATTACACCGTCATTTGCTGTAGAGTTTGATACCTATTATAATGGAGTAAATGACCCTGGATCACAAGATCATATTGCCATTATAAAAAATGGTCAAACTTCTTCAGCTGCTGCTCATTCAGAATTTGCAACGCCATATTATGTACAAATGGAAGATGGCCAATGGCATGATGTGCAGTTTATTTGGACTGCCCAAACAAAAAATTTCCAAGTGTGGTATGATGGAACCAAACGATTTGATATTGTGTACGATATTAAAGCCAATATTTTCCCATCACAAAATTATGCCTACTGGGGTTTTACTGGTGCAACGGGTGGTGCTATCAATCTTCAACAAGTACAAATTCCTGAGTATTGTTATGCCAAACAAGCTACTATTACACCAACCGCTGGTACCAATAATGCAAGCGGAGCAACAACTTTCTGCTATGGTTCGGATGTTGTTTTACAAGCCTCAACAGCTACGTCATACCAATGGTACAAAAATGGTGCGCTTATTAGTGGTGCCAATTTACGTGAGTTTACTGCAAGCCAAACTGGTAGTTATACGGTTGAAGTGGTAAGTACTCGTGGTGGAATTACTTCAGTTTCTGAGCCAACTATTGTAGCTGTAAACCCTGTACCAGTTATTTTTTATGCTCAGCCAAGTTACTCGTTCATTCGTGGAAATGTACTTAGTCCAATTGTAGTTTCAAATACAGGAGCTGGCTCTACTAACTTTACAATCAGTCCGAGTTTACCTGCAGGTTTATCTTTTAATGCTAGTAATGGTACTATAAGCGGTACGCCAACTGCTATTAGTAATGTTCAAAACTATACCGTGTCTGCATCCTCGGCAGCTGCTTGTCAAGCAAGTACCGTAGTATCAATTCGGGTTTATAATGATAATCCTCCAGCAAACTTAACGTATACACCAAGTACACAAACACTTAGAAGAAATACACCGATGAACAATATGGTTCCAACTGCAACTGGCGGAGCTGTTATTAGTTATAGTATTTCCCCTAACTTACCTGCTGGCTTGTCTATTAACCCAACAACTGGTGTTATATCGGGCACATTAACAGCTGCATTAACTGGTTCACAGACTTATACAGTAACTGCTACCAATAGCGGGGGTTCTACCACGGCAACTATTACACTAATTTTCAATAGTCCACCAACGGATATTATCCCGAGTAGCAGTAGCATAGCCGAAAACAATGCCATTGGTGCAGTAATTGGTCGATTAAGCAGTACCGATGTTGATCTTGGGGATACCCATACCTATAGGTTGGTTGCCGGTACTGGAAGCACCGACAATGCTAGATTTAGCATCGTAGGCAACGAATTAAAAGCACTTATCAGCTTTAATTTTGAAAATAAAACTAGTTATACCATTCGGATCCGTACAACAGATGCAGGTGGTTTGAGCTTTGAAAAAGCAATTAGTATTGCAATTACTAATGTAAATGAAGTTCCAACCGATTGGGCAATCAGTGCTAGCAATATAAATGAAAACAATGCCATAGGTGCTGTAATTGGAAATTTAAGTACTACCGATGTAGATGCGGGTGATACATTTACCTATAGGTTAGTAAGCGGTACTGGAAGCACCGACAATGGTAAATTCACTATCGTGGGTAATGAGTTAAAAGCAGACATTAGTTTTAATTTCGAAGCTAAAAAAACCTATTCTGTTCGTATTCGTACTACAGATGCCGGTGGCTTGAGCTTTGAAAAAGTAATAACCATTGGTATTAACGATGTAAATGAAGCTCCTACCAACATCACTTTATCTAGAAGTTACATTTATGAATCTAACGAAATTGGTGTTGATATTGGTGTATTAAATACCGCCGATGTTGATGCTCGAGATACACATCGTTATAGTTTAGTAGGTGGTGATGTGAATGCATTTAGCATATTAGATAATCAACTTAAAGCAGCTATTAGCTATAATTCTGCCAACAAAAACACGTATTCAGTGGTGTTAAGAACTACGGATTTGGGCGGTTTAAGCTTTGATAAAACCTTTACTATAACTATTTTAAAAACCCCTGTAGTAACTGGTACAGGAAATATTACAGGTAGCTTAGTCCGAACAGCACCTTCTAGCAATCCTAGTATTAGTAAGGGCCTTACCTCTCAACTAAACGTAGCAGGTATGGCAATTGTGAACTACCGTTGGAGCCCGTCACTTAGTTTAAGTGCAAACAACATTGCCAACCCACTAGCAAGCCCTGCTAAAACTACAACCTATACGGTAACTGTTACCCACAGTTCGGGAGCGGTGTGCACCTTAACCATACCTGTTTTGGTACTTAACGACTATAATGTTACGCCTGGTAATATTATAACACCTAATGGTGATGGTATAAATGATGCATGGGTAGTTGAAAACTTGGAGAGTTACCCAGAAAATGAAGTGAAAATTTTTGACAAGGCTGGCCGACTAATTTATGGTAAAAAGGGGTATACTAATGATTGGAGAGCAGAGGTAAATGGAAGTCTTTTAACAGAAGATACCTATTACTACTTCATCTCATTTGGCCCAGGCGTTCCTGTTAAAAAAGGATTTATCACTATTATTAGAAACTAAACATTTAATTAATTAGCATATGAAATCTGTATTCAGATATGTAATAACCCTACTAATTGGTACATTTTTAATGAACCAAGCCGAGGCACAAATTAACCCTATTACTGCGCAATATTTTCAAAACCCATATTTAGCAAACCCGGCGATGGCAGGTGTACAACAAGGATTGCAAGTTAATGTAGGCTATAGAAGACAATGGAGCAATAATGTACCCGGTGCACCTACCAATACCTCGGTAACCGCTACACATGGATTTAAAAAAGTTGGTTTGGGTTTAAATATGTATAAAGACCAAGCTGGTTTATTGGATCGGACTAAGATGATGGCAACTTACGCCTACCATTTACCCATTAATAATGGCGATGGAGCATTTAGTTTTGGTTTATCTTTAGGCCTTCAGCGTGATCAGCTAAATACGAGTGCAATTGTTGGTCAAGCTAATGATCCGATTGCCCTAGGTTATAATGATCGTGAAATTATTTTCGATGGAGATTTTGGTTTGGCATATACTAACAATCGTTTGACTATTGAGGGTTCAGTAAACAATTTAAAGAAGCAATTGAAAACTGAAGACCAAAATACGGCTGATTTTAGCATTTTTTATACGGCTATTAGCTATAAACTTCAAAATACCAATTGGCAATTTATTCCTAAAGTAGCCTATCGGGGTGTTCAAAATTACCAAAACATGATGGATTTGGGAGTTGAAGTTAAGTCTTTTGCCAATCAATTGGCATTGAGCACCATGTATCATACCAATCAAAGTTTCAGTTTCGGATTAAGTTATCAGAATGGACATCAATGGCAATTTTTGGCTTGCTATAGTACCCCAACTACTCAAATCCAAGCGTACTCAAACGGGAGTTTTGAATTGGGTTTACAACTTAACTTAAATAAACGTAAATAGTACTATTAAAACTATTTCTAGTAAAAAAGCCCCCCGAGAATCGGAGGGCTTTTTTTGTGCATTAATAATTGCAGTATACGTTGTAAAGCGCCCTTAAATCTTCTTCACTTAAATCGCTGCCATCATTTTTACCTAGAAAATGCCTTTTGAAAGCAGCCACAGCTGCTGCACCATCTCTGGTATCGTAGCCAATTACTCGGAGGGCCAGTAGCGGGTCGAATGTAGTTGGAATAGGCTCTGTAAGTAAGGGAGCTGGCATGTAACCAAATCCCTTTTCGGCTAATTTATTCCATGGAAAATAGATACTAGGATCTACCTTTCGACTAGGGGCGATATCCGAATGCCCAATAAAATTAGATCTAGGGATATTATAAGTCGTTTGCAATTTTTGCAATACGGCTATCAGCGCATTGATTTGTACATCGCTAAATGGGCTAAAGCCATCATTATCTAATTCAATACCAATTGCAACCGAATTAATGTCGCCAATGCTACCCCATTTGGCCACACCACCATGCCATGCTCGTAAATAATCGTTTAATAGTTGGGTTACTTTTCCATCTGTGCCAATTAGGTAGTGGGCACTTACCTGTGTTTTGGCTAGCGTAAATGTTTTCAGGGTAGCATCTACGTTTTTTTGCGCTGTATGGTGAATGATTACGTAATTGGGCTTACGCAGATTATAATTTACGGTAGATACCCATTGGCTTGCTAGCGCATTTCCTGCAGAATCTACAAAAGCATTTATCTCTTTCTTTCTTAAGTCTTTGCTAAAGCTTCGGATTTGCTTGGTATATATTTTCTCACTCTCTTTATAAGGGTTGCTGGCACAAGAGGCTAAGAGCACTAATAAACCGATTCCAACAATTTTGCGCATAGGCTTTAGTTAGCAAATAGCGGTAAAGCGTGTTGTATTCTTTGTAAGGTTTTTTCCTTACCAATAGTTGCGGCAATATCAAACACGGCAGGGCCAAATTTACCACCCACCAACATGATGCGGAAAGGTAGCATGAGTTCGCCAACTTTTAAACCGGCTTGTTCGGCTTGGGTTTTAAACAGCTCCTCAAGGGTTGCACTATCCCAAGATTCTAGTTGGGTATATTGGGTGCTAAGGGTTTTAAAATATGCTTCTTTTTCCGCACTCCATTTTGGTTTTACCGAATCTACATCTATGCTTGTTGGCTCGGTAAAGAAGAAAGAGGCCTGTGGCCAAAAATCGCTTAAGAGCACGAGGCGTTCTTTTACCAGCTCCAGTATCTGTTTAAAATAGGCATCGTTGGCAATTTCAGGTTTCGCTAAAAAGCGATGTACTTCTTCTGCTAAACGGGTGTTATCTAATTGTTTTATCCACTCGGCATTGTACCATTTGGCTTTTTCAAAATCGAATTTAGCCCCGGCATGACTTACTCTGCTTAGGTCGAATTTTTCAATCAATTCAGCTAAACTGAACACTTCTTGGTCGGTACCATCGTTCCAGCCCAATAGGGCCAATAAGTTTAAAAATGCTTCGGGTAAAAAGCCTAACTCTCTAAATCCTGGAGTTAGTTCACCCGAGTTGGGGTCTTTCCAATTCATGGCAAATACCGGAAATCCGAGTCTATCGCCATCACGTTTGCTTAATTTTCCGTTGCCATCTGGCTTTAATATGAGGGGTAAATGAGCCCATTGTGGCATGTCTACTTTCCAGCCTAAATATTCCCATAGCAATAGGTGTACCGGTGCCGAAGGCAACCACTCTTCGCCCCTAAAGGCGTGGCTAATTTTCATTAAATAATCGTCAACCACCACGGCTAAATGGTAGGTAGGCATGCCGTCGGCTTTTAGCAAAACTTTATCGTCTACTAAATTGGTATCGAAACTTACTTCACCACGAATCATATCGGTAAAGTGTACGGTTTCGTTGGCCGGCATTTTAATGCGGATGACATGCGGTGTGCCACTAG
>JAIPAN010000063.1 GCA_021740025.1 Sphingobacteriaceae bacterium | reverse complement strand
TCTTTTTATAAATTTTTACAACGAGAAGGGCTGGTGGATAAAAACCCCATGGTACAAGTGCAAGCTCCCAAAATACCCAAACGCTTGCCCGTAATTGTAGAAGAAGCGAAACTAAATACCTTATTAGATGATGAAGCTTTATTTCCTTCAGGATTTGAGGGCTTGAGAAATCGCGTTGTTTTGGAATTGCTTTACGGAACTGGTATACGCTTGGCGGAACTTTTAGGGCTTAAAAACAGCGATATAGACGATTATAATCAGCAAATTAAGGTATTGGGAAAACGCAATAAAGAACGGATCATTCCTTTGGCTAAACCCCTTTACGCTATGTTAAACGTGTATATCGACCAAAAAAACGAGTTGGGCTTTACTAGCACCGATAAATTAATAGTTACAGATAAGGGCACACCGGCCTATCCGCAACTCATTTATCGTTTGGTAAAACAGGCATTGGGAGAAGTATCAACTCAAGATAAAAAGAGCCCACATATTTTGCGCCACAGTTTTGCTACCGCTTTATTAAATAAAGGAGCAGAGTTAACAGCCATAAAAGAGCTTTTGGGTCATGCAAATTTATCTGCAACGCAAGTATATACCCATAATTCTATCGAAAAACTAAAATCTATCTATAAACAAGCCCATCCAAAGGCATAAAAACAAAGGAGGAGAAAATGAAAATCAACGTACAATCTATTCATTTTGATGCAGACCGTAAGTTATTGGATTATATTGAAACTAAAATTGCCAAACTCGACCATTATTTCGATCAAATTATTCAGGGCGATATTTATTTGAAAGTAGTACCCTCGGAAACCGTTGAAAATAAACAAGTAGAAATTAAGTTGGCCATACCCGGTAAAGATTTGTTTTGTAGCGAAATTGCGCTAAGTTTTGAAGCCGCAACCGATTTAGCCATGGATTGTATGAAAATACAGATCCACAAGCATAAAGAACGGGTAAAAGAGCACGCCAGTAATCATAAACAATTACTTAATCCGGAAGATACGTTATAGGCCTTTTAGCAACAAAATAAGGCTAATTTTCAGGGGAGTTTGGGCGGCAAAAAAGGCCGCCTAAATTTTTTTCAGAAAAAATTTTGTTCCACTCTTTAATTGTGTAGATTTGCAGTCCCTTTCGCAAGGCCATGTTATGCGCTTTCGAATAGTATAAAGGGATGTTCATTCATGTATTGAAAAGCTTTTTATATGCAAAAAGCCTCCTTAGCTCAGCTGGTAGAGCAACTGACTTGTAATCAGTAGGTCATTGGTTCGATCCCGATAGGAGGCTCTGTATAGGGGGGATTCCAGAGCGGTCAAATGGGACGGACTGTAAATCCGTTACTTCGGTTTCGAAGGTTCGAATCCTTCTCCCCCCACCATAATATAAGCGGAAGTAGCTCAGTTGGTAGAGCGATAGCCTTCCAAGCTATAGGTCGCGAGTTCGAACCTCGTCTTCCGCTCAGAAAAAGATAAATGGGCTACGGTTAACAGGGATGTTGATCTTAAGCTTTGCGAAAGTAAACAGCCGAAGTAGCTCAGCGGTAGAGCACTTCCTTGGTAAGGAAGAGGTCGTGGGTTCAAGTCCCATCTTTGGCTCAAAAATTTTATAAAAACAATAACAAACAACAATTAACCTTTAATTAGATTTTAAAATGGCAAAAGAAAAATTTGACCGTAGTAAGCCGCATTTAAATATCGGTACTATTGGTCACGTCGATCACGGTAAAACAACTTTAACAGCAGCTATTACTAAAGTTTTGGCTGATGCTGGTTTATCTGAGGCACGTTCATTCGATTCAATTGACTCAGCTCCTGAGGAAAAAGAAAGAGGTATTACTATTAATACTGCTCACGTAGAGTATTCAACTGCAAACCGTCACTACGCACACGTAGATTGTCCAGGTCACGCGGATTATGTAAAAAACATGGTAACTGGTGCTGCCCAAATGGATGGTGCTATTATCGTTGTTGCTGCAACTGATGGTCCAATGCCACAAACTCGTGAGCACATCCTACTTGCTCGTCAGGTAGGTGTACCTTCACTGGTAGTATTCATGAACAAAGTGGATATGGTTGATGATCCTGAATTATTAGAATTAGTAGAAATGGAAGTTCGTGAATTATTATCATTCTACGATTTCCCTGGTGATGATATTCCTGTTATTCAAGGTTCTGCCTTAGGTGGTTTGAACGGAGATCCTAAATGGGTAGCTAAAATTATGGAATTAATGGATGCTGTAGATAGCTACATTCCAATTCCTCCACGTTTAACTGATTTACCTTTCTTGATGCCGATTGAGGATGTATTCTCTATCACAGGTCGTGGTACAGTTGCAACTGGTCGTATCGAGCGTGGTGTAATCAACTCAGGTGATGCAGTAGACATCTTAGGTATGGGTGCTGAGAACTTGAAATCAACAGTTACTGGTGTAGAAATGTTCCGTAAAATTTTAGATTACGGTGAAGCTGGTGATAACGTTGGTTTATTATTACGTGGTATTGAAAAAACTGATATTCGTCGTGGTATGGTAATCTGTAAACCAGGTTCGGTAACTCCTCATACTGAGTTCAAAGCTGAGATTTACGTATTATCAAAAGCTGAAGGTGGACGTCACACTCCATTCTTTAACAAATACCGTCCACAATTCTATTTCCGTACTACAGATGTTACTGGTGAGATTTCATTAGCAGCAGGTGTAGAAATGGTTATGCCAGGTGATAACGTAACAATCAGTGTAAAATTGATTAACGCAATTGCAATGGAAAAAGGTTTACGTTTCGCTATCCGTGAGGGTGGTAGAACCGTAGGTGCCGGACAGGTAACCGAAATTTTGAAATAACAAAATTTCACATATAAAGGTTAATTGGATAACATAAGTCCGCTGTATTGCGGGCTTATGTTTTCTTGTTAATTAACTACGGGAATAGTTCAACGGTAGAATAGAGGTCTCCAAAACCTTTGATCAGGGTTCGAATCCTTGTTCCCGTGCTTAAGAATAATAGAACAGATGGCAAAAGTTGTTGAATTTTTTAAAGAATCGTATAACGAAATGACGGAGAAAGTATCTTGGCCTACGTGGTCTGAGTTACAAAACTCTGCAGTATTGGTATTGGTAGCTGCTATTGTAATTGCCCTAGTGGTATTGGCAATGGATGAATCGGCTGGTACAGCGTTGAAACTTTTCTATAAATCTCTTGCTTAACATTTTTTAGAACGAAACGATGAGTGATCAACTGAAATGGTACGTAGTACGTGCGGTTAGCGGCAAAGAGAAAAAGGTAAAACAATATCTAGAGGCCGAAATTAATCGTTTGGGTATAGCTCATTTATTGCCTCAAGTATTAATTCCTATGGAAAAATACTTGCAGATGAAGGATGGCAAAAAAATTGCCAAAGAGCGTAATTTTTATCCCGGGTATGTTTTAATTGAAGCCAATATGGATGCTGAATTACAGCACATCATTAAAAATATTAATAGCGTAATTGGATTTTTAGGCGATAAATCTGGTATTCCAGTGCCTATGCGCCAGGCAGAAGTGAACCGTATTTTAGGTAAGGTTGATGAAATGGCCGAGCAAAGTGAGGTAATCAACATCAATTATATGGTAGGAGAGCAAGTAAAGGTAATGGATGGTCCATTCCAAGGCTTTTCTGGTGTAATTGAAGAGGTAAATGATGAGAAGAAAAAACTAAAAGTAATGGTTAAAATCTTTGGTCGTCGTACCCCACTTGAATTGAATTATATGCAAGTAGAAAAAGAATAATCAAGTAATGGTTTGCAAGTTATCCGTAGCACGATTTTCTTACAACCCAAACTAAATATAGACCTTAAATGTTACACAGCTTCCAACTTACTAACATTGAGTATTAAATAAACAACAAAAAAATGGCAAAAGAAGTCTTCGCGTTAGTAAAATTACAGATCAAGGGAGGAGCCGCAAATCCATCTCCACCAGTAGGACCTGCATTAGGTGCTAAGGGGGTAAATATTATGGATTTTTGCAAGCAATTTAATGCTCGTACCCAAGATAAACCAGGTAAGGTTTTACCCGTAGTAATTTCTGTATATGCCGATAAGTCGTTTGATTTTATTATTAAAACCCCACCAGTAGCTATCCAATTATTGGAAATATCTGGTCAAAAAAGTGGTTCTGCAGAGCCAAATCGAAAAAAAGTTGCCAACGTAAGTTGGGATCAAGTAGAGGCAATTGCAAAAGATAAAATGACCGATTTGAACGCATTTACCATTGAGTCTGCTATGAAAATGGTAGCAGGTACTGCACGCAGTATGGGAATTACCGTAAGTGGTAACGCACCCTGGAATAATTAATTAACACAAATCAGTTTAAGAAGTGGCTAGATTAACAAAAAATCAAAAAACGGCAATTTCCAAAATTGAGGTTGGTAAAGCATATTCTTTACAACAAGCTTCGGCTTTAGTAAAAGATATTACTACTACCAAATTTGATGCATCGGTTGACTTGAATGTACGTTTAGGCGTAGATCCTCGTAAAGCGAACCAAATGGTACGTGGTATTGCAACACTTCCTCATGGTACCGGTAAAAATGTACGTGTATTGGCCTTAGTAACCCCCGATAAAGAAGAGGAAGCTAAAGCAGCAGGTGCAGATTACGTAGGTTTGGATGATTATATTGCTAAAATTGAAGCAGGATGGACTGATATTGATATCATTATTACCATGCCTAGTGTGATGGCTAAAGTAGGTAAATTAGGCCGTGTTTTAGGTCCAAGAAACCTCATGCCAAACCCTAAATCAGGAACCGTAACTACCGAAGTAGGTAAAGCGGTAACCGATGTTAAAGGCGGTAAAATTGATTTCAAGGTTGATAAAACCGGAATCATTCATGCTTCTGTAGGGAAAGTATCTTTCTCTGCCGAGAAAATTTATGAGAATGCATTAGAAGTAATTCAAGTGATCTCTAAATTAAAACCATCAGCTGCAAAAGGAACTTATTTTAAAAGCATTTACATGTCTTCTACAATGAGTCCTGGAATCGAAATTGAAACTAAAACTATAGCAGGAATCTAATCATGAGAAAAGAAGAAAAACACGATGTTGTTCTTGCTTTAAAAGAGCAGATTGAAAGCTTCAGCAATGTTTACATTGCTGATACTTCTAACCTGACTGTAGCAGCCGTGAATGATATTCGCCGCAAATGTTTCGATAGCGGTATCAAAATGCAGGTAGCAAAAAACACCTTAATTAAAAAGGCTTTAGAAGCCGCATCAGGTGAATACGCTGAATTGTACGATGTACTTAAAGGATCATCAACCCTATTATTCTCAAACTCAGGTAATGCCCCGGCAAAACTGATTAAAGCATTGAGAGCTAGCGGTGATAAGCCCCTATTAAAAGCAGCATACATAGACAGTGCTATCTTCATTGGCGATAACCAGTTGAACGCTCTAGTAAACTTAAAATCTAGAGAGGAATTAATCGGAGAAATCATTGGATTGTTACAATCGCCAGCTAAAAATGTAATTTCAGGCTTACAGTCTGGAAAAAACAAATTAGCAGGTATTGTTAAAGCATTAGAACAAAGAGGTTAACAGGCACCTAAAGCTTGATTTAAAAACAAAGTATTAAACGTTAAAATTCAAATAAAATGGCAGATTTAAAATCGTTTGCTGAGCAATTAGTAAACTTAACAGTAAAAGAAGTTAATGAGTTAGCTCAAATTCTTAAAGATGAGTATGGCATTGAGCCAGCTGCTGCAGCTGTTGCAGTTGCTGCTCCTGCTGGTGGTGCTGCGGCTGAAGCAGCTGAAGAAAAAACTAGTTTCAATGTTCTTTTAAAAGAAGCAGGTGGTCAGAAACTTGCAGTGGTGAAATTGGTAAAAGATTTAACCGGTTTAGGTTTGAAAGAAGCTAAAGACTTAGTTGATGCAGCCCCATCTGAATTAAAAGCAGGTGTTGCAAAAGACGAAGCAGATGCTTTGAAAAAACAATTAGAAGAAGCCGGCGCAGTTGTTGAAATTCAATAATCCGACACGCTAAAAATGGCCTTAGACTCCGGTTTTCACCGGGGTCTATTGCTGTTTCTATCGGTTTCTATTGCTGTTTGACCTACAGCGCTTTCCGAAAAAAAGCAAAACAAGTCGCACAGTTTATTTTTAAACTAAAAACTAAATCCCTTGGCAAACACTATTAAACATACCGAAAGAATCAATTTTGCAACCAGCAAGCATGTGTTGGACTATCCCGACTTTCTGGATGTACAATTGCAATCATTCAGGGAATTCTTTCAGTTAGAAACCACTTCAGATAACCGTCATCAAGAAGGTTTATTTAAAGTATTCTCTGAAAACTTCCCCATTTCTGATTCTAGAAACATCTTCGTTTTAGAGTTTTTAGATTATTTCGTAGATCCGCCACGATACGACATTCAGGAATGTATTGAACGTGGCTTAACTTATAGTGTTCCTCTTAAAGCTAAACTCCGTTTATCTTGTAACGATGAGGAACATGAAGATTTCGAAACCATCGTTCAGGATGTTTATTTGGGAACTATACCATACATGACTCCTAAAGGTACCTTTGTAATTAATGGTGCCGAGCGTGTAATTGTTTCTCAACTACACCGTTCACGAGGTGTATTTTTCGGCCAAAGCCGCCACACCAACGGAACTAAATTATATTCTGCCCGTGTAATTCCTTTTAAAGGATCATGGATAGAATTTGCTACAGACGTAAACAACGTGATGTATGCATACATTGA
>JAIPAN010000062.1 GCA_021740025.1 Sphingobacteriaceae bacterium | reverse complement strand
TAGAGTTGAAAGATGAAAACATTCGCTTTACAGTGCCCAAACTAGGCGAAAAGAAAAAACTACTGGAACTTTCGCAGAAAAATGTACTGTACTTTAAAAAAGAGCGCCTAAACCAATACGAAAAGCTAAACCCCGAGGTGAAAACTGAACGGGTATTGACGCAAATGATGAAAGATTTACGGCTCAATCAATTGCCTACACACATCGAATGTTTCGATAATTCGAACTTCCAGGGGCAATACCCGGTTTCGGCCATAGTGGTTTTTAAAGATGCCAAGCCTTCTAAAAAAGACTACCGCCACTTTAACGTAAAAACCGTAGAAGGCCCCAACGATTTTGCCACCATGGAAGAGGCTGTTTACCGTCGGTATAAACGTATGCTGGAAGAAGGCGAAGCATTGCCGCAACTCGTGATAATTGATGGTGGCAAAGGGCAATTATCTGCAGCCTTAAGCAGCTTGAAAAAGCTGGGAATTAGCAAGCAACTTACCGTAATTGGCATTGCCAAGCGCTTAGAGGAATTGTACTACCCCGGCGATCCCTATCCGCTGCATTTGGATAAAAAATCGGAGAGTTTGCGCATCATTCAGCAATTACGCGATGAGGCCCACCGCTTTGGCATTACCTTTCACCGCAAAAAACGTGATCAGGGAACACTAAAAACCGAACTATCCAACATCCCGGGAGTTGGAACTACTACCGCTCAGAAATTGCTAAGCACTTTTAAATCGGTGAAAAAAATTAAGGAAGCTGCCCCCGAAGAACTGGCCAAAGTGTTGAATAAAAAACAATTGCTAGCCCTGCAAGACTATTTTACAAAAGGCTTAAACTAAAAAAGGCTCCGTTTCGGGAGCCTTTTTTAGGAGATTAGTACGACCACAAGTCGTGTTCCCAATCTAACAGTTCTTTCTTTAAGCGTTCGCTTTCTTTCAAACGATCTACGCCGGTTTTGGTATAGTCGCGAATGTATTCGTCTTTTACGTTCGATATTTTTACTATGTAACTAGCGAAAATACGTTTCATAAACACATCATCGAATGACAAGCCAAAGGCATCGTTACGACCATTGGCTACCTGTGTAGTATTTAACAAGGGGCGTAATTCGGGGAAATAAACCCAGAAAATAGGCTGTTCGTTTAATTCTTGACCTGCTTTTTTAATTTTAATTAAAGGTGCAATACCAATAATACGTGGTTCAAACACAGAGCGTTGTTTATCAAACACCCAATCTTCTTTAATACGAAATTTTAAAATACTATCGGGGGTGAAAATATTGGCTACCATTCTACCGCTACCTTGAATTACATCACCATTGGCATCGTAATCTTCTACAAAAGTAGAATCGGTAAAACGGGCAATGGCTTTATCTGGTGTTAGTGGTGTAGAAAAAGCGTCTCCATTTCGGTCATCTTTTTCAGGTGCAGCAGTAGGATCGTAGGCTGTTAGTTCACCTGCTGCTACTGCTTTATAAATTAAATCGATTAATCGAGATTGTGGTGCCACAAAAAACTGGTTCAATTTTTCACGCACATCAATATCCCGCCACACTCTACGGCTAAAAATAACATCTGCCTCACGGAGAGGGGCCAAAAGTGTTGGCTTTGCTTGTATAATGTTAGTTTTTTTGTAATACCCATCTACCGGCCTATCGGGTGTTTTTTGAGCCACGGCAGTTGTTACAAACAAAGTAAATAACACGCCAAAATGAATAATCTTTTTCATAAACATATTAGTTTGCAGTTAAAACAATCGGATCTAAGCCACGTTGTGTACCATCCGGACCAACGGCAATGATATCGCTAAAAATAACACGAGTTCCGGGAGTAACGGTGTTAATAGCCGCTTTTACACTCCCAGCCAAACTATTTCCTGTACCTTGTATAATAATAACATCGGTACGGGGTTTTGCTATTAATAAGGTGAAACGAGTAACGTTAAATTTGGCATCAAAATCAAAACCATCTAACACGGCGGCAATAAAACTTTGCGAACGAATAGCTGCAGCGCTTAAACTTCCGCTCGATTTACCTGCAAATTTTGCTTTCGGATCTGGAATTCGTTTTACACGGAAATTGCTAGAGCCAATGGCTTGTAGTCTCCCGTTAATTTCTGCCGAAACATTCACCACTACCGGGCTTGCTTCGTTTGATGTAAAGGTATACCGGCCGTTTGCGCCACTCATACTACCAGAACTTACGCTCACTCTTAGTTTTTCTTTCGGAATACCTGGTGCAGAAACAGATACCGGGTTAGGCACTCCAATATAAAATACGTTCATTTTATCGGGCGATACTACCGCTGATGGACGAGCTACTTGGTATTTCTGCTCCGGAGTGCGGTAGGTTTTAGGTTTACCATCGGTGCCAATTACAGTAAGGGTACCCACCCAGCTAAACATCCCTTCTCTGTTGGTATTTACGGTGTACACCCCTTTACCTTCTTTTATAGGCAAATTGGCGCCGCCAACGTTTATACTTTGTTTTAAAGTAGAGCTAGAAGCCGTTAAAAATACTTCAGCAGTATAGGGTTGACCCTGTATAACGTATGAGGTTGGTGCTACGGCTACGGCAGCAAACTGATCTAAATTGATCTCTGCTTGGTCCATTTTACCTAAAATCTTTTTCACCATTTCCGATTCGGCATTTTTAGCATCGGCCTGAATTTTGGTTAAGGCGGTCATGGCAGCTGCCAGAGGTATTCCGTCGCCAAAATTGGCTTGTTCCCATGTTTTTAAAACACCGCCTTTTCTTGGTGGATCTATGGTACTCAATGAAAATTTAACCGTTTTACGATCTTTTTCATCTAATAGGCCCAATAATTTCTCACGGGTTTCGTTAATTTTTTTACGTAATTCGGTGGCCTTACCTCCATTAATCATGAAACGAGGAGAGATATCTACACTGGCTCTGCCTTCTAAATCGCCGCTACTTTCGTTAACACCGCCACCTTGTTCTGTAAGGTCTTTCTTTAAGTCGTTTATGTACGATTCTAAATCACGTGCATAACCACTAGCTTTTTTAGCCCTGTCGTAAATAGGCTTTGCTTTAATCGGATCGTCTTTAAGTTTGGTTGCTTCAAAAGAAGAAAATGTAGCTTCCACACCACTATTTACGTTTGTGGTTGACGTAGATAAACTATCGGTGATGTTTTTAAATGCGTCTAGCAACGAATCGTTTACACTCAAGGCAATTAATCCTAGTAATACCAGGTATAAAATGCCTATCATCCGCTGTCTTGGGGTTTCTTTACCTCCAGCCATAATTTTAAATTTAGTAGTGGGTGTAAAAACTAATTAGCTGCGTGGCTGATTCATAGCCGTTAACATATTGCCGTATACTGCATTTAATGCAGCTAAATTTTTCGACAATTTCACTATTTCTTCTTGCACCTTTTTTGCATCGTCCATAGAATGTGTAATTGGTGTAACGTCTAGCTTGCTTAAATTAGCAGAAACTTGCTGTAAGGTAGCATTCACCTGATCGAAGGTAGCCGAAGCTGCTTTTACTTTTGTTGCAAATTCGTTGGTTACCGCTGCGGCATCTGCTGCTGCAGAAATAGCGGCTAAATTGTTTGCAAAGTTTTTTAAACCTGCTTCAATTTTTGCTTTCGAATCTGTATCTAACTCCACACCCGGAATACCAAAGGCGCCAGCAGCACTACTGGTTGCAGAACCATGAGCTTCTTCTTCTGGATTGGCGTAAGCTATGATACCTAAAATAAAGAACAAAACGGCTTCTGTACCTAAACCTATTGCTATACCAATTTCAGCTCCAGGATAATGGTTAATTTTAAAAATTAAACCAATAATTACAATAGATGCCCCAATGTTTATGAGGGTGCTTTGGTATTTCGTAAAAATTTTGAAAAATTTATTGTTAGTCATAACAAGATTGTTTTAAAAAATATGTCTGATTGAGGTTAATTGATTATTTGTCTTTAATATCTCTACCGATATAAGGTGTTACGCAACGGAAACCGATAAACGATTTAGCTTCGTCTTGAAACTCGTAGGTACGAGCCGAGTTTTGCAAGAAATAGCCAATATCTTTCCAAGAACCACCACGCACAACTTTGCGTTTCAAGGCTTCAGGGTCGGTATCTTTAGCTTCGTAAGCAAAAGCCGGGTTTAAATCGTTGGTAAAGTTTGGAGCCGATTCGTCGAAAGCAGATGAAGTCCACTCGGCCACGTTTCCGGCAATATTGTATAGGCCAAAATCATTTGGGAAATACGATTTTACGTTTACGGTAAAGGCACCGCCATCATCAGCATAATTTCCTCTACCTGGTTTGAAATTGGCCATGAGGCAACCTTTAGCATTTCGCGGATATGGTCCGCCCCATGGGTAAGTTGTTCCGGTTCTTCCACCTCGGGCAGCATACTCAAATTCGGCTTCGCTAGGTAATTGATAAGGTAGGCGTTTGGGTAATTTTTTAGATTCGCGATAGGCATCGTTATAGCGTGTTCGCCATACGGTAAATGCACGTGCTTGACGCCAAGTTACGCCTACTACCGGATAATTATTGTAAGCAGGATGAGAAAAATAACCCTGAGTCATAGGTTCATTTTGCGCATAGGCAAAATCAGACAACCAAGCCAAAGTATCTGGGTATACACCTACATTATCACGAATAATGAAATCGGAACGGGTTTTGGTTTTATCTTTCTTGTTGTCTGCCGCAGCACGCAAATTCATAATGGCAAAATTGTACTTCAACAAACGAACATCCAATTCATTACGGTCGAACATTCGATCATCTCCCTGATAGTAAATATTTTGCATTTTAGCTTCATTGGCAGCACCCGATTTTTTGTTACCCCATATTACATTAGCTCCCTTGCCTAATTTTTTCCAATCTATTAATTTTCTTGCTCCAGGTGCGGTACTTGGTGTTTTAGATTTGATAAAATATTTATCGTCTTTTAAATAATCGGTAATAGCGATAGAATCACGCACCCAATTCACAAATTGGCGATATTCGCTATTGGTAATTTCTGTTTCGTCCATAAAAAATGCCGAAACAGATACTTGTTTATTTTGCGCCAACTGACCAAAGGTTACATCCTGGTCGGTTTGACCCATTACAAAAGTACCTGAAGGAATATAAACCATTCCATAGGGCACCTCGTTGCTTCTAAAGTTTTTTGCACCAACACCCACTAATTCGCCACTAGCACCACTTTTACCACAGCTAGATAATAAAGCTAGCATAGCTGTAACTGCAACAAGGCATATGGTTTTTCGGTGTGTTTTTAGTAACCCCATAATATTCAAAAATATTTCTAATATAAGTATTTGCTATTAATTTCGCTTAAAGATAACTCTAAAAAACGATTATTTAGTCCTAATTGTCAGTTTTAACAAGTGTAAGCCTATTTGTTGGCTAGCTTAATGTATTCATCCAAGGCCATGGTCATACTAGGAGACTTGGGTGTAGGAGCCGGAATATCCAAAATCAATTCCCTGTCTAACAGTGCTTTGTGTGTGGTAGGCCCAAAAGCAGCCAATCGGGTATTGTTTTGCTGAAAATCTGGGAAGTTTTTATACAAAGATTGCACACTTGATGGGCTGAAAAAGACAATGATGTCGTAAAAAACATCAGCCAAGTCAGATAAATCGCTACAAACCGTTTTAAACAGCACAGCCGTAGTGAAGGTATAGCCGTTGGCTTGTAAAAAGTTTTGTGTTTCTTCGCCAGCAACATCCGAACATGGGTATAAAAAGTTTTCGGAGGTGTGCTTTTTTAACAAATCTGCCAAATCTGCAGCGCTCTGTTTACCAAAAAATATTTTCCGTTTGCGGTATTGTATGTATTTCTGAAGGTAGAGGGCAATATTTTCCGAAAGGCAGAAATATTTCATATCGCTAGGCACCTCAAAACGCATTTCTTCGCAAATTCTAAAGTAATGGTCGGCTGCATTTCTGCTTGTAAAAATAACAGCTGTAAAATCAGCAAGGTTTGTTTTATCCTTTCTGAAATCCTTTGCAGATACCCCCTCTACATGTATAAAAGACCTAAAATCAATTTTTAGGTTATACTTTTTGGCCAAATCAAAATACGGCGATTTTTCCGTCTCAGGCTTGGGTAGCGTAAAGAGTATGCTTTTTACTTTATTATTTCTAGAAGTTGACGATACCGGCATAGACTATTTTCCTAAAATCTGAGCACTTTAATTAATACCAGCAGGGGGCATATTTCAAGGGCACAAAAGTAAATAAATAAATAAAGTTTTGAAAATTGATAATGCGATAAAACATGAATAGCTCCTCTAATGGCCTGAAACACCGTTATAAATAACGCAATAGCTATACCGGAATAGATAAATAGCACGGCATACGCACTTGAACTGAGGCTAAAAGCTACAATAAGTGGTAAAAAAAGTAGTGCTGCATGAAAATAACTCAGAAATAAAATATATATATACACTCGAACAGCTTTCTCTACCAATAATAAATAACCTAAAAACCGTAATACATATACTTTTAAGATAAGCAGCCCCATAATTAATAGTGATAAAATAACATACCACTCTACCCCGCTAAAGGTATAAGAGAGCTGGAGATAGCTGCCAATTAAATACAAATACATGCCAATGGTAAAACCAAAAAGTGCAAATAGTAGCATAAAAGGCCAAGAAGTAAAAAAACCACCAGCACTTGTTTGTTGCGCTAGAAATCGATGATCGAAAAAAGCATTCAACAGCATGCTTATATCGTTTCTGAATGCAATACGAAGTACAGCAAATC
>JAIPAN010000061.1 GCA_021740025.1 Sphingobacteriaceae bacterium | reverse complement strand
GTAAAAAATGACCCCAAAACATCTGGTGTATTTTCGGTATGCAAAAACGGATACTTACTATTTATATACTTAAATGAGGATTTGTCTAGTGTAGTTACGTCCGATGAATTAGTAGCTGAATCGTTAAAAAAATAGCTAGAAGCATGTTCTAAAAAATAGCCTAATTTATTCATACTTAGGTTGTACTCGTACTCATTTTTAAACCAGGCATTTTGGGGTGCACTTGCTAAATTAAAATAACATAATATAGCCCCAATGCTTATACCTAGCACTCCTGGATAAAAACCCAAAAGTGGGCGGAGGTAGAGTGCATAAAGTACAATCCAATAGATAGAAATGGGGAAAAACACAATAAAAAAGTTTACTACCGAGAAGTCGCCGGCGGCTTTGGTAGTTTGTACAATTTCGGAAAAAGTGTAACCAAATAAATCGGCGCCAAGAGGTACTAATGCGGTAGAAAAATAGTGGATAAGCACTACATATACTCCTATTAACACCGAACCCAAAATACCCACCAACCTGTAGGTAGTTCTTTTGTACCTAAATAGCATGAAAGACAAAATGCTAGGTATGGCCAACAGGGCTACTAATTTAAGATATACTAAAACATCGGAGTATAAAGCGGCGGCAAGCACAATCCACCAATTACTTGGTGCAGTTCTTGTAAGTGTTAAGGTGGCCATTTCTAGGAAACGGAGCAGCACAAAAGTGAATAGTATGGCTGCTGTTAGATTTCCGTAAAAACGTACTGCTTTTTGTAGTTTATCCCAAAACGGATAATTGGGTTCTGTAAAATAAGTTGTTTCCATAATTGTATGCTTAAAAGCCTTTTCTAACCATCATTCCCCATGATTTTTTACCTCTAAAAAAATCGATATTACCAATAATAGCAAAATACAATACCATCGGATGGTATAGGATTGGTTCTAGTAATGCCAAACCTAAAAGTTTAAGCAAATCGCTACCGGAGGTATATTTTCGATACGAAAACTCTTCGAATAGTATGGTTAAGGTAGTTAGTGTTACGGTATATAAATAAACCATTACCAATATAATTCCAAAAAAGGCCCAATGAATAAAGCCTGTAAAGGCCATATACGTAAATATACAAAGTCCTAAAACCTCAATTAGGGGTGCTAACCACTCGAAAAAAAACCAATATGGATAACTTAAAAGCCCTAATAAACCATATTTAGGATTGAAAAACAGATCTTTATGTAAGGTTAGGCATTCCATAGTACCTCTAGTCCATCTATTACGTTGACGGGTTAAAGTTGAAAAATCGGATGGGCACTCTGTCCAACACAAAGGGTCGGGTATATAAATAAGTCGGTAAGGTTTCTTTTGCTGATGCATGTATTTACGCATGCGCAACACCAATTCCATGTCTTCACCTACCGTTTGGGTATTGTATCCCCCACAAGCAATCACTACCTTTTTATCAAAAAGGCCCATTGCACCCGAAATAATTAATAAGCCATTTAACCGACTCCACGCCATCCGCCCCATTAAAAAAGCTCGTATATATTCAATAACCTGAAATCGTGCTAATATGGTATTAGGGAGATGTACTTTTACTAAATGTCCGTTTTTAACCTCACACGAATTGGCAATATGCACTACTCCACCCACACCAATTACAGGTCTTGCACTATCTAAAAAGGGTTTTACAAGTTTTAAAATGGCATCGTGCTCTAAAATACAATCGGCATCAATGCATAAAATAAGTTCGAAACGAGAAATATTGATACCCATATTTAAGGCATCGGCTTTTCCACCGTTTTCTTTATCTACAACCGTAAGCTTGGCATAAGCCGGATTTTTAGACTTGTACACTCCTCTTAGCGGCTTAGTGGGCAATTGCTGATTAAGGGCGAAGTTTACTGCTTCTAAATCGTAATGGGCTATTAAGTTCGCTAAGGTTGTATCGGTACTTCCATCGTTAATCACAATAACTTCGGCTTTGTTGTAATGCAACGAAAGCAAAGAATGTACATTTTCTATAATGCTAGCCGCCTCATTAAATGCTGGGGCTAAAATAGATACCCCCGGTGCATGCGGCGATACCAAAATAGTTTTATAATCTACCATGGCATTCTTTTTAAGGTAATTTCTCATTTCAATAGCCGATAAAAGGGCTAATAAAAAATAACCTACCATAATAAATAAAGCATAGTAAAAAATGGTAGAATGATAGAAGGTTGCCAATATGGAAAAAACGTCGTTCATCGTATTAAGGAATTAATCGGTGGTCTGATAAATGGTCTATGAGTTGGCGATTTTTAGGCAAGGATGTTTCATATAGCCGTTTCACTAGCCCTTCACCTATCTTACCGTGTTTCTTTATAGCCAGCAGTGCATTAAATACAATGGCATAGGAATCATCACCCAATTGGGCTTGTAAAAAATCCAATTGTTTGCCAGATCCAATTTGGCCTAGAGCATGTAAAATGGCTAATTTTTCGGTGTGGCTAGTAGTTGCATAGCGCTGTATCAACTCTTCTTCGTGGGCATAGGCTTCAAACTGACCTAGGAGTTCTATTGCCAATAAGCGTACTTCGTCGTTGGTATGATCTAATAAGTCGAGCAAATTCGGGATGGATTCAAATTGCTGATACTGACGAATTAGTTTAAGACATAAAACAACAACAGTATCGTTTTTGGAAGCCAACCACTGCGAAAAAGAGGGAATCGTTAAATTTTGGGCTGTAGAAATTACTTCTATTAATACTAGCTGATGCCATTCCAATATATGCTCCCTAGCTCTATCTAAAAATCTAAAAGGTGCTTGATCGCTGAGTTTTAAGAAAGCAGCTTGTGCTTCCATACGTAGGGTAGCAATTTCATCGTCGCACAAAGCCACTAATTTCGGGGCAGCTTGTTTTATATTGAGCTCAGCCAATATCGTTATTCCTTGCACTTGGTTTTCCCAATTGCTATCTCTTAAGCGTGTATAGGCTATTTTTTCAAGCTTTAGGGCAACATATAATTCGCTAAGTACTTCGGCGGTTTTACCGGTAAACTGCCTATGATAACGTAAAATCTCCTCCTCCACCAATAATTTTATGGCTTTTTTCCGAAATGGTAATTTTTTAATTTTATGGGAATATTTTTCTACACTTTGCGAAATAGATAAGTCGTCTTCGGCAACTAATTCAGCTAATATTTGCGATATTTCAATATTCCATTTGGCTGTAAAGTTTGAGGCAATTACATGATGTATTCTATTAAAGATTAAATATAGATATAGGCACATCAAGCCAGCAGAACAAATAATAACCACCATAATGGCCGACTGAATAAGCCCAGGAAATTGATTAATAGCAGTAAAAAATGTCCAAATAGCATGCATACTTCTATACAAATTTTTAACGAATAGTACGTTTTACTCGAATAGACAATTCGGCCAAATTGAATGGCTTCACTATAAAGTCATCGGCTCCTAAGGCAAATGCATCTAAAATTACTTGCTCTAAACCATTGGCAGACAGTACAATTACTGGAGTATCTTTAGTTTTTGGTGTCGATTTTATATACGTGGTTAATTCTAAGCCACCTACGTATGGAAGCATAATGTCTACCAAAACCAGGTTAAAGCTTTGTGCAGCCAGCTCCTTCATAGCTTCTTCCCCATCCTTTGCTAAAACCACTTCATAACCATCTTTTTTTAAGCGGAAGGCCAATACATTGCGTACTAACTCTTCGTCTTCTATTACCAAAATTTTAGGTTTTTGAGTTTCCATATCAAATGTGTGTTTAAAAATAGTGTTATAGCATACGTTATGCAGAAATGATGCCAAACCGATAAACAGACTATGAACTATGGATTTTTGAAATTTTGGCTAGATAGAATTGTAAAAGCTGTGTATATTTGCCCCACAATGCTCGGGTGGCGAAATTGGTAGACGCACCATCTTGAGGGGGTGGCGTTCGAATGGACGTACGAGTTCGAATCTCGTTCCGAGCACTTTTTATCCCAACTCTATACACAAGCCATCGTAAGCTAGTTCCACGCCAGGAGGTACCAATTTGGAAATTGTTTCTTGGGTGCCTAAACGGTGGCTAATGTGTGTAAAATAGGTTTTTTCGGCTCCTATCTCTTGGGCAAATGCCAATGCTTCCTCTAGTGTGAAATGCGAAATGTGTTTTTCTTGCTGCAGGGCATTAATTACCAATACCTTCGTTCCTTTAATTTTTGCTTTCTCTACCTCTGTAACGGTTTTTGCATCGGTAATGTAGGTAAAATCGGCTATGCGGAAACCTAAAACGGGTAATTGAAAGTGCATTACCTCTATGGGAATAAAGGGTACACCGGCCACCTCAAAAGGGTGATGACCAATTTCAAACAAATCTAATTGAGGAATGCCGGGATATTTATGATGGGCAAAAATGTACGAAAATTCTTTTTTAAGCGCATCTTGCACCCGTTTATGGGCATATACATTAATGGCTTCGCCTTGTTTATAATTAAAGGCCCTAATATCGTCTAGCCCTGCGGTATGGTCTTTGTGTTCGTGTGTAAACACCAGTGCATCTAAATGTATTACACCGGCTCTAAGCATCTGGTAACGAAAATCGGGGCCAGAATCGATGACAATATTTTTATCGGCAACTTGCAAAAGTATAGAAGATCGTAAGCGTTTATCGCGGGTATCGGCCGAGGTGCATACCGCACAACTACACGCAATTACGGGTACGCCTTGCGATGTACCAGTGCCTAAAAAAGTTACCTTCACAGCTTTAGTGTAGTTTGTTTCAATTGATTGAGGAGTTGCTTTTGCTTATCGTCTGAAAGTTGATCTTGCACCTCCAAAGTTGCTATTAAATTGGCTAAACCCTGAATTTTGCTTTCTAGATTAGAAAACTTATTCACCACCACTACCCTACTATTTTCGAGCATACAGGCGCCTGTTTTAAAATTACCTTTTTCGTAACGCACCCGATAGTCAAGGGCTTTTAAAAGGCTTTCTAACTTATCAAGCGTATGGTTGGTAATTGATAAGTTCATGGGGTGTTAACGTAAATCTACCAATTCAACGCCTGGATATTTTTTCACGTCGAACGTAAAAAACGTTTCTGCTACTTTTACATTCGGGGCAAATGCTTTTATGCTGTAGGTATATCTATTGCCATTTTTATCGAAAATAATGGCCTGCGTAATTTGTTTGGAGACTTTATCTATTTGGAGCTTCACTTTAAAGAAAGATCGTTTACCATCTAAAGGCGTTAATTCAATATTATGTATCGTTTTTCCGGCTTTAGATTTGCTATCGCCAGTAAATAAAAACTTAAAGCCTTTCTCGTAAATGGTAAATAAACGTGCAGGGTTCATCGCATCCGATGAATTATCTACTTCGCTCAATTGCACCTCTTTATCTGCTTTTAAATAAGTCCATTGGTTTTTACCGTCGCTTACCAATTCTTGGGCTTTTAGCACCACTTTAAACTTGTTGGATTTAGTTTTTGAATATAAGGTGCCAGTTTGGGTTTCTTTTACTTTAGCCTGCGGATTATCGAGTGTGTACGAAAATTCGGTTTTAATTACGTCGAAAGACCGGTATTTTTTGCTTACTTCGGCTAAAATAATTTTTGCTTTTTCGTCGGTTTGCGCTTTTGCTACAAGGCCTATTAAAACAAAAAACACGGTATTTAATACTAGTTTCATCTTCATTATCTAATTTTTTAGCTTAGGGTGTCCAAAAATTGTTCCAAAGCGTATTCATCTGGTATGAGTACTTCACGGGCTTTACTTCCTTCAAAAGAGCCTACTATACCAGCTCCTTCCAATTGATCGATAATACGGCCAGCTCGGTTATAGCCTAATTTTAATTTACGTTGGATTAATGAGGTAGAACCTTGTTGGTGCATCACAATTAATCGTGCGGCATCTTCAAATAAAGGGTCCCGATCGTTCGGATCGAAATCTTTGCTCGAAGCTCCATCTCCACTTTCGTCTACATATTCAGGCAACATCCAAGCCGAATCATAGCCTTTTTGTGCACCAATAAAGTCAGAAATACGTTCTACTTCCGGCGTATCAACAAAGGCACACTGCAAACGTATTAAATCGTTTCCGGTTGATAATAACATATCGCCTCGGCCAATTAACTGATCGGCACCTCCGGTATCTAAAATGGTTCTCGAATCTATTTTAGACAAAACTCTAAAGGCTAAACGAGCTGGGAAATTGGCTTTAATGGTACCTGTAATAATATTTACCGATGGACGCTGGGTGGCAATAACCAAGTGAATACCTACCGCACGGGCCAATTGCGCCAAACGGGCAATGGGGGCTTCTACCTCTTTACCGGCTGTCATCATTAAATCTGCAAACTCGTCTACAATCAGTACAATAAATGGTAAGAAACGGTGACCTTCTTCGGGATTGAGTTTACGGCCAACAAATTTCTGGTTGTATTCTTTTAGATTACGTACTTGGGCATTTTTTAATAAGTCGTAACGCAAATCCATTTCTATACACAGAGAATTTAGCGTATTAATTACTTTTTTGGTATCGGTAATAATCGCATCTTCTTCGCCAGGTAATTTAGCTAAGAAATGGCGTTCAATTTTACGAAAAAGGGTTAACTCTACTTTCTTTGGATCTACCAACACAAATTTTAATTGCGATGGGTGCATTTTATAAAGCAATGAAACCAAAATGGCGTTGATACCTACCGATTTACCTTGACCGGTGGCTCCGGCAACCAATAAATGGGGCATTTTAGCCAAATCGGCAATATACACCTCATTCGAGATGGTTTTACCCAAAG
>JAIPAN010000060.1 GCA_021740025.1 Sphingobacteriaceae bacterium | reverse complement strand
TGTTGGGCAACGTAACGGAAGATGAAGTATACAATCGCCGCTGTGAATTGGGTATTAAACGAGTGTATAAAATGGTAGATACGTGTGCCGCGGAATTCCCGGCACAAACACCATATTATTACTCTACGTTCGAAGACGAAAACGAATCGGCCGTATCTACCAAGAAAAAAATTGTGGTATTGGGCTCTGGCCCCAACCGTATTGGCCAAGGTATTGAGTTCGATTATTCGTGTGTACACGGATTATTGGCCGCTAAAGAAGCCGGTTACGAGGCCATTATGGTAAACTGTAACCCCGAAACGGTTTCTACCGACTTTAACATGGCCGATAAATTATACTTTGAACCGGTATTTTGGGAACATGTTCGTGAAATTATCGACTTAGAAAAACCCGAAGGTGTAATTGTGCAGCTAGGTGGCCAAACGGCTTTAAAAATGGCCGAAAAACTACACGAAAACGGCATTAAAATAATAGGCACCTCTTTTGACAATATGGATATTGCCGAAGATCGCGGCCGTTTCTCTGATTTATTAAAAGACTTGGGAATTCCTTATCCGAAATATGGTGTAGCCGAAAGTGCCGAAGAGGCATTGGTGGTTGCTCATGAAGTAGGTTATCCGGTATTGGTGCGCCCGAGTTATGTATTGGGTGGTCAAGGTATGAGCATTGTAATTAACGATGAAGATCTGGAAAATGCCGTGGTAAAATTATTGCGGGCTATGCCAGGGAATCGGGTATTAATTGATCATTTCTTAGACAGAGCCGAAGAAGCCGAATCGGATTCTATTTGCGATGGGGAAAATGTACATATTATTGGCATGATGGAGCATATTGAGCCTGCTGGTATTCATTCCGGCGATTCGAGTGCGGTATTGCCACCATTTAGTTTGTCTGCTGCGGTGCAGGGTAAGATGGAAGAGTATACCGTTAAATTGGCTAAAGCTTTAAATGTTCGTGGTTTGTTGAACATTCAGTTTGCAGTAAAAAATGAAGAGGTATATGTTATTGAGGCCAATCCTCGAGCTTCACGTACGGTGCCATTTATTGCCAAAGCCTACGATGTGCCGTATATTAATATTGCCGCTAAAGTAATGCTAGGTTTTAAGAAATTGAAAGATTTTACTATTGAGCGCAAGCTAAAAGGCTATGCCATTAAAGAACCGGTTTTCTCTCACGATAAATTTCCGGAAATTGAGAAAGAGCTAGGTCCAGAAATGAAATCCACCGGTGAAGCCATTCGTTTCATTAAAGATTTAGAAGATCCCTACTTTATTAAATTGTACAAAGAGAAATCGATGTACTTGAGTAAATAAACTTTAGGTTGATTTTACCCAAAAAGTGCCGAGAATACTTCTTCGACTTTGGCTACGGTTTTAATTTCTATTTGGTAGCGTTTTAAGTCTAAGCCTTTTTTATTGTATTTGGAGATGTAAATTTGCTCAAAGCCTAATTTTTCGGCTTCGGCAATGCGTTGCTCTATACGGTTCACCGCTCTAATTTCTCCCGATAAACCTACCTCGGCTGCAAAACAAGCTTTTGTCGGTACCGGCATATCTTCATGCGAACTAATAATGGCTACCACTACAGCTAAATCTATTGCCGGATCTTCTACCCGTAAGCCACCGGCAATATTTAAAAACACATCTTTAGTACTTAAGCGAAATCCACAACGTTTTTCCAACACAGCCAGCAACATATTCATACGGCGGGTATCAAAGCCCGTAGCCGAACGCTGAGGCGTGCCGTAGGCCGAATGGCTTACCAAGGCTTGGGTTTCTATAAGCATGGGGCGCATACCTTCTAACATGGCCGAAATGGTTATGCCACTGAGGGGTTCGTCTCGTTGAGAGAGTAATATTTCGGATGGGTTAGAAACTTCGCGGAGGCCACTGCCTTGCATTTCGTAAATACCCAATTCGGCAGCAGAGCCAAAACGGTTTTTTACCGAACGCAAAATGCGGTACACGTGGTGACGGTCGCCCTCGAATTGTAGAACGGTATCTACCATATGTTCCAAAATTTTTGGTCCGGCAATGGTGCCATCTTTGGTAATGTGGCCGATTAAAAATACAGGTGTGCCGGTTTCTTTGGCAAAGCGCAATAATTCGGCTGTGCATTCGCGTACTTGCGATACGCTGCCCGGAGTAGATTCTATATGCGCCGAATGCAGGGTTTGTATCGAATCTATAACCACCAACTGAGGGGCTATGGCTTCAATTTGTTTGAAAATATTTTGGGTTGAAGTTTCGGTTAAGATGTAGCAATCGGCTTTGCTGGCTTTTAGCAAGCGTTCGGCACGCATTTTAATTTGTTGTTCGCTTTCTTCGCCCGAAACATACAGTACTTTTAAGCCCGGTAAGTTTAAGGAAACCTGCAACATGAGGGTAGATTTACCAATACCGGGTTCTCCACCAATTAATACCAACGAACCCGGCACAATGCCTCCACCCAATACTCGGTTCAGTTCGGCATCGGGGGTAACTAATCTATTTTCTTCTTTAAACGAAATTTCGTGTATGGCGGCCGGTTTGTTGGCTCTCTTGCCCGAATTGCTGGTTTTCCAATCGGGTATAGCAGCAGCATTTTTCTCAATAACTTCTTCTACAAAGGTATTCCATTGGTTGCACGAGGGGCACTTGCCTAGCCATTTGGCCGACTCGTAGCCGCAACTTTGACAGAAATACGCTGATTTAGATTTAGCCAATGGGTTAAAGGGTTTAGTTTTGGATTTTAAGTTACAGGTTCTTAATCAATTTTAAAAACATACAACCTAAAACCCATCACTTATAACTTTATTTCTTCTTCTTTACTATTCAGAAAATGGAATTCTGTAAGGTGGTAAGAAGGTTCTGCTTTTACTTTAATCCAACGGCCGTAATTTAAGAACCATTTCCACTGTAAGTTGAAAATTCCTTTTTTAATATAGGCCTCAATGTATGGATGCACGCAGAGGGTAATATTTTTTTCGTTTTGCTCTTTAATAATGAAAGCCAAGTTGGCGGCAACATCATCTAACAATACTATGCTGGCTTTAATTTCACCGGTACCATCGCACGATGGGCATTTTTCGTTGGTAATGATGTTCATTTCTGGGCGAACACGTTGGCGGGTAATTTGCACCAAACCGAATTTACTTGGAGGTAAAATGGTGTGTTTAGCCCGATCTAAGTTCATTTGTTCACGTAAATAATCGAACAATTCTTTGCGGTTAGCTGGTTTGTGCATGTCAATAAAATCGACCACCACAATTCCACCCATATCGCGTAAACGCAGTTGGCGGGCAATTTCACGAGCGGCTTCTTTGTTTACCAATAAAGCATTTTCGTCTTGATTTTCTTTGCTAGCCGTTCTGTTTCCACTGTTTACATCAATTACGTGTAAAGCCTCGGTATGTTCAATTACCAAATACGCACCACCCGGTAAATTTACGGTTCTGCCAAAGGCAGCTTTAATTTGCTTATCTACACCAAAATGCTCAAAAATGGGCTCTTTGTGTTTGTAGTGCTTTACTATTTTCTCCATTTCCGGAGAAATTTCGTGCACATAGGCTCGTACTTCTTCGTATAAAGCGGCATCGTCAATATGAATATTGGCAAAATCTGGGTTTAAAATATCGCGAAGAATGGTAGAAGTGCGCCCCATTTCGCCCAGCACTTTTTCTGCTGGGTTGGTAGTTTTTAAACGGGTAGTAAAGCGTTCCCATTTAGCAACCAAATCCAAGAGGTCTTTTTGTAATTCTTCTACACCTTTTCCTTCAGATACGGTGCGAATAATTACGCCAAAGTTTTTGGGTTTAATGCTTTCGATAATTTTGCGCAAACGGGTACGTTCGCCATTGCTTTTTATCTTTTTAGAGATAGAGGTAGCATCTGAAAAAGGTACCAATACCACAAAGCGACCGGCAATAGACAAATCGGCACTTAAGCGGGGCCCTTTGGTAGAGATGGGCTCTTTGGCAATTTGTACCGGCAACAACATGTTGCGGCTTACTAAATCGGCAATTTTACCCGATTTGGTAATTTCTTCTTCTAGCTTAAAATTGTTTAATAATTTATCTTGATGGTTGCCCGACTTGATGTATTTAGTCAGTTTCATCAACGATTTTACCTGCGGACCAAGGTCGAGGTAATGCAAAAAAGCATCTTTCTCGTAGCCAACATCAACAAAAGCAGCATTTAAGCCAGGCATAATCTTTTTGATTTTGCCCAAATAAATATCGCCAACAGCATAATTGTTGTTGACTTGCTCTTTGTTTAGTTCTACGAGTTGCTTGTCTTGTAATAAGGCAATTGTGGACCCCTGAGGTCCAGAATTGATAATTAGTTCTTTAACCAAGGGCTACTCATTTATTAACCGATTTGCACCGGTTACATGTTTTTAAGAAGAGTTTTTTAAAACAAATACGAATAACCTCCACGTAAAAACGGGAGGTTAACGAGAATAAGATTGCTTAAAAAAGCGCTTATTTTTTCTTGTGTCTGTTTTTTCTTAAACGCTTTTTACGTTTGTGAGTAGCCATTTTATGTCTTTTTCTTTTCTTTCCGCTTGGCATAGCTTTTCTTTTAATGTTTTAAAATTCTGTTATTTTTTTAATGCTTGTATTTTTTGATCCACAAAATTACTCAATCCGGGGTCGGCGGCTAATTCTTTACTTTTTTCATAAGCAAGAATGGCATCCTTGTTTTGGCCCAAATTTTCGTAACAGGTTGCTAGGTAAAACCAAGCTTCCGGATCGGGTTTTTGTTCAATAACTGTTTTAAAGCGTGTTACCGCTTTGTCAAATTGGCCCGAACGCATAGAAAATAATCCAAGGTTCGTATTGGCCTTTACATTTTTTGGATCTTCTTTTACCACTTCGAGTAATAAAGTAATCCCTTGCATGGGGTTAGGTGTTCCGCTAACGTATGCAGTGCCTAAGCCCGTTTTTGCATCTAAGCTTGCCGGGTTTAGTTTTAAGGCCGCTTGGTAGGCAGTAATTGCTTTCTGTACCAAAGCTGGCTGGCTTGTAGAATCTTGGGTAGTTTGGTAAGCGGTGGTTAATTGATCACCGGCTTTAACCCAATTTTCGTACGATGACTCTGTTTGTGCTACCAATTCTTTATAAAATGCGCTTGGCGTAGCCACATTCACATCGTCCCATTTTTGAGCAAGTTGCTTGTACAAGGCAAGTTTGCTTGGCTCATCAGCGTTTTTAAGCGCTGTTTCTAAGCTAGTAATTTCTGCGGCTAAACTAGCATTTATGGTTTGTTTAGCAGATTCAGAAACTTGTTCTAGGCTAAGTGCAACTTCTGCTTGCTCTTTTGCAGCAGGTGTTGGTTTCGAAGCCTCTTCTTTTTGTAATCCTTTAATATTTAGCGAAAACAAGGCAGCAACTAGTACGGCTATTAATGCTATTACAGCTATTTGCTTGGCGCTAAACATGATATATGTTATGCAATTTTAGATTTATTGCCGTTTTTTACTTTATCTACAAATACTTTGGCCGGTTTAAAGCTAGGCACAAAATGCTCAGGCACAATAATGGCCGTATTTTTAGAAATATTTCTAGCAGTTTTTTTAGCACGTTTTTTCACTATAAAACTGCCAAATCCTCTTACATATACGTTCTCTCCACCTACCATTGAGTTTTTTACAACTTTAAAAAACGCTTCAACGGTTTCTTGTACATCACCTTTTTCAATTCCGGTTTTAGTAGCAATTTCTGCGATAATTTCTGCCTTAGTCATAGTCTAGTGTTATATAGCTTTAATGTATAATAGTTGTATTGTTTTTGGGTTGCAAAGGTATCTTTTTAAAATCAATTTGGGAAATAAATGCACGATTTTTTTAAAGCAAGTCGCTATAAAACAAATACTAAGCTATTTTTGTGGCCTACACACTCAAATTTATAACCAAATGAGTCTTGCAAACGAATTAATAGCCTGGTACCAGGAGCATAAACGCGATTTACCGTGGCGGCATAGCACCAATCCGTATGTCCTCTGGCTATCTGAAATTATTTTGCAACAAACCAGGGTCGATCAGGGTTTGCCTTATTTTCACCGATTTTTAGCGCATTATCCAACTATTGCCGATTTTGCTGCTGCTAGTGAAGGCGAAATTTTAAACGATTGGCAGGGTTTGGGTTATTATTCGAGAGCTAGGAACATGCACCATACCGCTAAATTGGTTATGGAGCAGTTTGATGGACGCTTCCCTAGTGCTTATGCTGATTTATTACGCCTGAAAGGTGTAGGAGAGTACACAGCTGCTGCAATTTCTTCTTTTTCGAGCAATGAGGCAAGGGCAGTACTTGACGGAAACGTGTTTCGTGTATTGGCTCGATATTTTGGAATAAATACGCCCATCAATTCTAGTAAGGGTAAAAAACAATTTCTAATATTGGCACAAGATCTATTACCTCCAAAATTAGCCGGTGTGTATAACCAGGCCATTATGGAGTTTGGCGCCTTGCAGTGCAAACCTGTTAATCCGCTTTGCGAAACGTGCCCATTGCGTACAAGTTGTACTGCCTTCAGTACCAAAACCATTCAAAACTTACCTGTAAAATCGAAGCAAAAGCCTGCTCGAAAACGGTTTTTTAACTACGTAGTTCTACTGCATGAAGACCGTATTGCCTTGCAACAGCGGGGCGCTGGCGATATTTGGCAAGGTTTGTATGAATTTCCCTTAATGGAAAGCGCTATCGCACTTACGCCCGAGGAATTAATTTGTAGTGACGATTTTAAGCAAAAATTTGGTGACCTTAGCCATATAAAATGGGTGCATGGGCCGGTCAAACATTTGCTATCTCATCAACAAATATTTGCGCAATTTATAGTCATGGAAGCTTCAAATACTTATAT
>JAIPAN010000059.1 GCA_021740025.1 Sphingobacteriaceae bacterium | reverse complement strand
AATATTCCCATGGTGAGTTTTCACGATATAGTCTGTGTATTGGCCGCCGGACATAGGGCACTCATCAAACTATCATCGCAAGACAAAGTGCTCATTCCCTATGTACTCGATCAATTAATTGCCATAGAACCGGCCTTTGCCGACCGTATTAACTATGTAGAGCGCCTAGCAGATTTCGATGCTGTAATAGCAACCGGCAGCAACAACAGTTCGCGGTATTTTGAGTACTATTTTGGCAAGGTGCCGCACATTATTCGCAAAAATAGAACTAGCATTGCCATCATTAATGGCGATGAAACGGTAGAAGAACGGGCACAATTAGGTGTCGATATTTTTTCATACTTCGGATTGGGCTGCCGCAATGTATCCAAAATTTATGTACCCAAAGGCCATGATATGGCTCATTTTTTTGAACCGATAGAGTCATACAATTCCATAATTCAGCATCATAAATACCTGAACAATTACGAGTACAACAAGTCTATTTATTTGGTAAACAGCGATGCACATTTAGACAATGGCTTTCTACTCACCAAACCCGATACCGGCTTGCATTCGCCCCTGGCAGTACTATTTACAGAAGAGTATAGCAGCAAAGCGGAATTAGAAAAGCACCTGCAAAGCATTGAAGAAGAAATTCAATGTATAGCCAGCATGTCGCCACTAAACCTCAACAACCAAGTGGTACCCTTTGGCTATACGCAATTCCCTCGGTTATGGGACTATGCCGATGGCCGCGATGTGATGCAATTCTTATGCGAAGAACTCCCAAATTTTAGTGGAAATTAATACCTTTGAAAGGATGTATTTAATTAAAGTAAAAGGTGTAGCTAAAATACCCGACTATGTGCAGTTGAGAGACGATTCATTTACGCTATTGGCGTATTTTCGGGTAGATCGACCTGAAAAATCCTTGGAAAAAATTGGGCTAGCCGACCAAGCAGAATACATCATGAAAAAAGTAAACGAAACCCCCTTCGGACAAATCTTAAAATTAGAGCTTTAATATGTTTGCAAACGCCGTTATCAGACTTACTAACGTAGATATTTTTCAACAAAACCAATTGGTGCTTTCTCGAGTAAATTTCGAGGTAAACAAAAGCGAATTGGTATACCTCATTGGCCAAACCGGTTCGGGAAAAAGTAGTTTATTAAAAGTATTGTACGGCGATTTGCATATAAAAACCGGCGAAGGTGTAGTGGCTGGCTACGATTTAAAGAAATTAACTACCATTGAAGTGCCTTTTTTGCGTAGAAAAATTGGCATCGTATTTCAAGATTTTCAATTACTTAACGATCGCAGCGTAGAAAAAAACCTAGAATTTGTACTACGTGCCACCGGCTGGACTAACGAAATAGAAAGTTCGGCACGCATTCGCGAAGTATTGGATAAAGTGGGTTTACGCTCAAAAATTGCTAAAATGCCCCACGAATTATCGGGTGGAGAACAGCAACGTGTAGTTATAGCTCGTGCTTTATTAAACAACCCAGAAGTAATTTTAGCCGATGAACCTACCGGCCATCTCGATCCGGAAACTTCGGAAGAAATTGCCCAATTACTACACCAAATTAGCCAAACCGGTACGGCTGTGGTTTTGGCCACACACGATTACCACATTATACGCACCCACCCGGCACGCATACTTAACTGCGATAACGGACAAGTACAAGAAAAAGCCAGCATTTAAAAGCCGACAATTTGTGTAACACCACTGAAAATCACTGACAGCTTGTCGGGAAAATGACTTTGGCAACAATTTTGGTATGGAAAAGAAAAAGGAAATTGAAACATGTCTAAAACAAAAAAAAGTAGCAAAGCAGAAAAAGCAATTGATCCGCTAGTAGCACTACAAGCACAAGTAAGCGAAGCAAACGATAAATACCTCCGCCTTTATGCTGAATTTGATAATTTTAAACGCCGCACCAGTAAAGAGCGTATAGAATTGTTGCAAACAGCAGGCAAAGAAGTCATTATTTCGCTGCTACCTGTATTAGACGATTTTGAGCGTGGACTTAAATCGATGGAACAAGCCACCGAAGTAGCCCCAATAAAAGAGGGCGTTGCCTTGGTTCAGCATAAATTAAAAAATACCCTAAGCCAATTGGGGCTTAAAGAAATGGATACCCAAGGGCAGGTTTTTGATGCCGATATTCACGAGGCCATTACCAATATACCTGCCCCAAGTGATGCATTGAAAGGTAAAATAGTAGATCAACTAGAAAAAGGCTATTACTTAAATGATAAAGTAATCCGTTTTGCTAAAGTAGTTGTAGGACAATAAGCGTATGGCTAAAAGAGATTATTACGACGTACTCGGTGTAAGCAAAAGCGCTTCGGCCGATGAAATTAAAAAGGCCTACCGCAAGCTAGCCATTAAATACCATCCGGATAAAAACCCCGACGATAAAGCTGCCGAAGATAAATTTAAGGAAGCTGCCGAGGCCTACGAGGTATTGAGCAACACGGAGAAAAAACAACGTTACGACCAATTTGGACATGCCGGAGCCGGACAAGGTGGCTTTGGCGGTGGCGCCGGCCACATGAACATGGAAGATATTTTTAGCCAATTTGGCGATATTTTCGGTGGTGGTGGCGGTAGCCCATTCGATAGTTTTTTTGGCGGTGGGCAATCTACACGTGGCGGACGCCGTGTGGCCCGTGGCAGCAACCTGCGCATTAAAGTAAAACTCACCCTCGAAGAAATTGCTAAAGGCGTTGAGAAAAAAATAAAAGTAAACAAACAGGTAGTTTGCCAAAGCTGTAGCGGCTCGGGGGCAAAAGACAAATCGTCGGTAAGCACCTGCCGTACCTGTGGCGGTAGCGGCGCCGTACGCCGAGTAACCAATACCATTTTGGGCCAAATGCAAACCACCAGCACCTGCCCTACTTGCAATGGCGAAGGTTCTGAAATTACAGCCAAATGCGGCACCTGCCATGGAGAAGGGTTGAGCCGTGGCGAAGAAACCATTAGTATTCAAATTCCGGCAGGCGTAAGCGAAGGCATGCAACTGTCTATGAGTGGCAAAGGCAATGCAGCCCCACGTGGTGGCGTACCCGGCGACTTAATTATTTTGATTGAAGAAATTGAGCACGAAACGTTGAAACGTGACGGCTTTAATATTATTTACGATTTATATATCAGTTTTGCCGATGCCGCCTTGGGCGCCAGCGTAGAAGTACCCACCATTGATGGCAAGGCCAAACTAAAAATTGATGCCGGTACCCAAGCCGGAAAAATATTGCGCTTAAAAGGAAAAGGTATACCCGAAGTAAACTCGTACCACCGTGGCGACGAATTAATTTATGTAAACATTTGGACACCGAAAGCCCTATCTAAAGAAGAACGAGAGCTGGTAGAAAAACTACAGGCATCGCCCAATTTTAAACCCCAACCGGGCAAAGGCGAAAAAAGTTTCTTTGAACGGATGAAAGAATATTTTGGTTAAAAAAAGCCCCGAATTCGGGGGCTTTTTTGTTTAATCTTTTATACAACGAATAGCAACACCAGTATTCTTATCCAAAATATCATCATAAAAAGAGTCGCCGCTATTAAACATTTGATACTCCCTAGCAAACGTCAAATCTTCCAAAGTAGTTGTCCAAACAACGAAACCACTACCTAAAGAATAAAAATTACCATTTGTTGAGTAGTAACCAGAAGGGAGCGCTGTGAAACCACTGCTATTGCTACCAATATTGGGGCTTAACCAATGCTGGGTGCCTTTTTCTTTCAATTTTATACCAGCTACAGCCTCTCCACCTAAATAATCCACAAGGGTGGCGTACTCGGCTTTGCTAGGTACATGCCAACCCTGAGGGGCAATATTTCGGGCATCGGTAGCCGCAAACCAATTGTACAAATGCCCATACACTTCACCGTTTGCCGGCACATTATCGTAGTCGACATAGGCACCTGTAGCCAAATTAGCCCAATTTTGCCCATTTTTTTCGTTAGGTATGGCATCACCATTGCGGTAATGGGTAGTTTTCAGGTTTTCTACCATCCAAGTTTGGGTACCAATTTTTACGGTGTGGTACACATTGCCGTCTACATCGGTAACGGTAGGCATGCCCTTGTCTTTTTTACAGGTGGCAAAAACCAAGCAGAGTAAAAAAAGAGATAGGGTGAGTTTTAGATTTTTCATGGAATCAGATTAGTTAACACCCACTAGAACGAAAAGCCGAGAAGTATCGTATTTTTTGTAACTTAAATTCCGTTCATACATCTAATTAAAAATTAGCAAAGCATGTTACGCATCCAACACATTGTAAAACAATATGCCCAACACCGTGCCCTCGATGATGTGAGCATGGATATTGAAAAGGGTAGCATCTTTGGGCTATTAGGTCCAAATGGTGCTGGGAAAACCTCTCTTATTCGCATTATTAACCAAATTACCGCACCCGATAGTGGCGACGTATTTTTTAACGGCGAAAAGCTAAACCCCAAGCACATTGCCAAAATTGGCTACCTACCCGAAGAACGAGGCCTGTATAAAAAAATGGAAATTGGCGAACAGGCCTTATACCTAGCCCAGCTCAAGGGACTTTCTAGAGCCGAGGCCACCAAGCGCATCAAATATTGGTTCGAAAAAATGGACATGCAAGGCTGGTGGAACAAAAAAGTGGAAGATTTAAGTAAAGGCATGCAACAAAAAGTGCAGTTTGTGGCCACCGTATTGCACGAACCGGAGCTGATCATTTTAGATGAACCTTTTTCGGGTTTCGACCCAGTAAATGCGGAATTAATTACCAAAGAAATTTTAGAATTGAACCAAAAAGGTGCCACTATAATTTTCTCTACCCACCGCATGGAATCGGTAGAGCAATTGTGCGATAGCATTGCCTTAATAAACAAATCGCATAAAATTTTAGATGGCAAGGTTAGCGATATTAAAAACAGCTACCGCAACAATACCTTCAACATTGCGTATTCGGGGCAATTTCCTGCCGAAAAAGCCGGTTTATTCAACATCGTTTCTACTCAAAATCCACAAGAAATTCAGATTAAAATAGCCGAAGGTAAAACGCCTAATGATGTATTGAGCTATGTATTGCCGCACATCCAAATTGAGAAATTAAGCGAAGAAATACCGAGCATAAACGACATTTTTATTCAAAAAGTAAGCAGTTAATACCATGAACAAAATTTTACTCATTATTCAGCGTGAATACCTTACCCGTGTAAAAAAGAAAACGTTTTTATTGATGACTTTTTTGGTACCTGCCCTCATTATTGGCATGTATGCGCTTATTGCCTATTTATCTGTAAATGGAGCAGATAAAGCTACCGAAGTACGGGTGTATGACGATAGTGGCATTTTTGCATCGGAATTTAAAAACACCGAAACCGTAAGCTTTAGTGCCGGTAAACTAAGCCTTGCCGAGGCTAAAAAAGAAGCGGCCAGCAACGAAGATGGTTTCATTTTGCATATTCCGAAAGAGATAGAACAACAGAGCAAGGTTGAATTGTATTCGAAAAAGAAAGTGGGTTTATCTGCCTTGAGTACCATCAATGCGCAATTGGAAGAAATTTTACGGAACAAACAATTAAAAGATGCCGGTATTGATGCCAAAACGCTAGCAACTATTAAACCCGATATCAGCATAGATTCGAAAGAGTTAACCGCCGAAGGCGAAAAAGATAGCAGTGCCGGTGCAGCTTATGCCATTGGCTTTGCTGCTGCCATTCTCATTTACATGTCTTTATTTATTTATGGTGCCCAAGTAATGCGTGGCGTTATCGAAGAAAAAACCAGCCGCATTGTAGAGGTCGTTATTTCATCAGTAAAACCATTCCAATTAATGATGGGTAAAATTATAGGTATTGGCTTGGTGGGGCTTACTCAATTTACTTTGTGGATTGTGCTATCAACCACCTTGGTAGGCACAGCTGGTAAAATTTTGCTGAAAGATAAAGTAAACACCGTAAAAACTGAATTGGTAGAAGGCAAACAAAACAAAGCCATTGCAGAAGCTAGTAACAACCCCGCATTAACGGTTATCAATGCCGTAAAAACACTAAACCTGACCTACATTCTTTCTTGCTTTCTTGTGTATTTTTTAGGTGGATACATGATTTATAGCGCCTTATTTGCCGCTGTAGGTTCGGCAGTTGATAACGAAACGGAAACGCAGCAATTTATGCTGCCCATTACCTTGCCCTTGCTCTTTACCTACATCATGTCATTCAGTTTTATAATCAATAATCCGGATAGCAGCCTTTCCTTTTGGCTGAGCATTATCCCCTTCACCTCTCCCATTGCCATGATGGTGCGTTTACCATTTGGTGTGCCCGATTGGCAATTGGCTCTTTCCATGGTTTTATTGATTGGCGGTTTTATTCTTACTACCTGGATTGCCGCTAAAATTTACCGTGTAGGTATTTTAATGTACGGCAAAAAAGCAAGCTATAAAGAACTGGCCAAATGGTTGTTTTATAAAGAATAAATGGATCAAGCGAAGAAGAATTTAATTGCCGCCGAGGCAAAAGCTTTAGCCTTATTTCAAGAAATTGAAAAACAAGGCCTTATACGTGCAGGCATTAGCGAAGAAGACTTAAATAAAGAAGTTTTCGAACTGGCTTTTTCTTTATTTGGGATAGAAAAATACTGGCATAAACGCATTATTCGTGCAGGCAAAAACACGCTCCTGCCCTATAACGAAAATCCACCCAATTTACTCATTCAGGAAAACGACATGTTGTTTTTCGATTTTGGGCCCATATTTGACGAATGGGAAGCCGATTTTGGTAGAACCTATGTGTTGGGTACCGATGCCGAAAAACTAAAACTTCAAGCCGATTTAGCTCCTGTTTGGGAAGAATGCAAAGCCTTTTTCGATAGTAAAA
>JAIPAN010000058.1 GCA_021740025.1 Sphingobacteriaceae bacterium | reverse complement strand
GTCATCAATAATAATATCTGCCAATAGCGTAAGAAAAAAGCAAAGTATAATGGAGATGGCGTAATAGATTATTCGCGATGTGTTTTCAAGCTTTTTACTGTTCAGTTCCATATTTTTTTCTAGCTAGCGATTTTCGTACGAATTCAAAAAAGCCATTAAGGCTCAGATGTACGACCATCAATAGTCAAGAAACGCCTATTTGTAAACTGAAGTATTTACTTGTTCAGAAAAAGTCTTAAACAGGTGTGGATAAGAAGAAATAGCTTGGAAGAAAGAGCCGTAAGAGCGGCCTATTTTGTGTTACGTTTTAGGAGCTTATCTGTATTAAATAGGAGTACCAAGCCACTGAACACAAAAACCATCAATACTTCCAAAGAAAGAATATAATAAGGCCAAGGACCTAACAAATCGAATATGGTTTTTACTTGCGGTTTTGCCATTAAAAAGAGGTAATTGCTATCCAAAAATAAGTTAATGGGTGTTACCAATAAGGCAAAAATATTGAGCCCAATCATGGAGTTTACCATGTCTTTCCAAGTAATACGCCAGCCGTAAATTTGTATGGCAAAAATTCCGGCAAAGGGTAAAAAGGCGTGCACGGCCCAATATCTAAAAAATTCGTGGTGCGGAAAAGATTCTTCTAAAGAAGGTGTAAATAGGGCTTGTAGCGTTCCGGCAATTACCCAAAAAAAAGCAACACCCCAAAATTTACGCCATTTATAATACATAATAAAAGGCATGAGTATGATCATGGCATTGCAGAGGTGAAAAGGCAAATCTTCGCGAACATCGAAACTGCCTGCCGCAAGCGTAATAAATGGCTTGGTAATTTGCAAAAGCAAGCCAATACCTAAAATAATGGTGATGGTATTACGCGATTGTGCTTGCGTAAACCGGTATTTTGCCAGTAAAACAAGGGTAAGGGCAATGGCCACACAAACAGCAACAGCTATACCGTGTTCTTGTGTGTAACTTTTAAATTGACCGTTTTCGTAAAGTATGGCACTCCAATTCATCAATTGAAAATACAAAATAATTGTTTAAACCTATAATTTGATCCAAAAAAAAGCCCCCAATTTTTGGAGGCTTTTAAAGGTTAGAGAAGTTTAATTAGGCCAATTTAGCTTGCAAATTGCTATTAATGGCTTCTAAAAACTCTTCGGTATACAAATAATGTTCGCCGTGGTTTACTTTGTTTCCGTGAATGTTTACGGCTAAATCTTTGGTCATTTTGCCACTTTCTACAGTTTCTACGCAAACCTGCTCTAAGGTTTTGCAGAAGTTTACCAATTCGGTGTTGTTATCTAAAATGCCACGGAATTCCAAGCCTCTGGTCCATGCGAAAATAGAAGCAATAGGGTTGGTAGAAGTTGGTTTTCCGGCTTGATGGTCGCGGTAGTGGCGGGTAACGGTGCCGTGAGCAGCTTCGGCCTCCATGGTTTTTCCATCGGGTGTAACCAAGGTAGAAGTCATTAAGCCCAAAGAGCCAAAGCCTTGTGCAACAGTATCCGATTGCACGTCGCCGTCGTAGTTTTTACAGGCCCATACAAAGTTGCCATGCCATTTTAGGGCAGAAGCCACCATGTCGTCAATAAGGCGGTGTTCGTAAACCAAGCCGTTTTGTTCAAATTTTGCTTTGTAATCTGCTTGGTAAATTTCTTCGAAAATATCTTTAAAACGGCCATCGTATTTTTTTAAGATGGTGTTTTTGGTAGATAAATATAAAGGCCATTTTTTCATCAATGCCTGGTTAAAGCAAGCATGAGCAAAACCACGGATAGACTCGTCGGTATTATACATAGCCATGGCCACGCCATCGCCTTTAAAATTGTATACTTCAAATTCTTGCACCGTACCGTCTTCACCTTCAAATTTCACGGTTAATTTCCCTTTTCCTTTGGTTACAAAATCGGTAGCACGGTATTGGTCGCCAAAAGCATGACGGCCAATGCAAATAGGAGCGGTCCAGTTGGGTACCAAACGAGGTACATTGCTCATTACAATGGGTTCGCGGAATACGGTACCATCTAAAATATTACGGATGGTGCCGTTTGGCGATTTCCACATTTGTTTTAGGTTGAACTCTTTTACACGAGCCTCATCGGGCGTAATGGTAGCACATTTAATACCTACTCCATATTGTTTAATGGCGTTAGCGGCATCAATGGTTACTTGGTCGTTGGTTTCGTCGCGGTATTCCATGCCTAAATCATAGTATTTAATGTCTAGGTCTAGGTAAGGGAAAATCAATTTATCTTTAATGAATTTCCAAATAATGCGGGTCATTTCGTCGCCATCTAGTTCTACAACTGGGTTGGCTACTTTAATTTTTTGTATGCTCATGAGGATGTAACGTGTTTTTTTGCTTGCGGCAAAGATATAAAAATTGTGTAAAGGCTAAATTTAGAGCTCTAAATCGAGGTTAAAGGTTTTGCGAAACTCTTCTACTGCCGGATTTTTCTCTACCATATATTCGTACTTTTCGGTACTGGTATACAATCGCTTACCTTCTGTTTGTTCGGCAACAATCGTTTTTAGCTCTAGTTGGAAATTATTGAGATCGGTTCGTAAAAAGTTTAATAAATCTACCCGTTCGTGGAGCAACAGCTCTTCTTGAATTTTGTTTTCTAGGGTAAACTCAATAAGATGCCCATCGCTAAGCGTTGGGTTGCCGCTGTTAAGCAGCGTAAACAAATTAATTTTTCCGTCTTTTTTAACCTGTTCGCAATAGGTTCTCCAGCGGTTAAGCAACATTTCTTGCGTTACACTTTCGGCACTATTGCCAGTTAAGTATTCGGGTTTTTTCTCTTCAAGCACCGCTGCACTTGCCCATTCGTTTAGGTTGGGTATAAGCGTGCTAGGTGCCACTAAATTAATACTAGTAGCTACTTCCGGCGCTATACTAGGCGTTCGGCTTGGTATTTCAGCAACAACTTCGGGTTTAGGGGCCTGCTCGGGTATTGGGCTTTCTTCCACTACCGGTTCTGGAGCGGTTGCTGCAGGGGCTATTTCTACTTTTTCGGCAACTATTTCTTGCTTTTGAAGGATAGAAATAGGTGTTTCAGCTACAGTAACGGGCTCAACTTGTTTTTTTTTTACTTCCTCGGTTTCGGGGAAGCTGCTTAGGTTTAAAACCGATGGTAGGTGAGCCAACTTAATAAGAGCTAATTCTACTTGCAGACGTTGGTTTTTGCTGCTTCGGTAGTTTAAATCGCATTGGTTGGCAACAGAAAGTGCCGATACCAAGAATGAGGCTGTAGTTTGTTGCGTTTGCGCCAGGTATTTGGTACGTATGCCTTCACTTACCTCTAATAACTGTGTGGTGCTGGGGTCTTGCGCTACCAATAAATTGCGGAAATGACTAGCCAAACCAATAATAAAATGGTTGCCATCAAATCCTTTGTTTAAAATTTCATCAAAAATTAAAAGAGATTTGGCAGCTTGTTGTGCTAAAAGTGCTTCAGCTAGCTGAAAATAGTAATCATAGTCTAAAATATTTAGGTTTTCAATAACCGCTTTATAACTGATGTTTCGGTTAGAAAAACTTGCCAATTGATCGAACATCGATAAGGCATCACGCAAACCGCCATCGGCTTTTTGTGCAATAATGTGTAAGCCCTCTGCCTCGAATTCGATACCCTCTTTTTGTGCAATAGCTGCCAAATGCTGGGCCATATCTTCCACCTTAATGCGGTTAAAATCAAAAATTTGGCATCGCGATAAAATGGTTGGAATGATTTTATGTTTTTCGGTAGTGGCTAAAATAAAAATGGCGTAGGGTGGTGGTTCCTCCAGTGTTTTTAAAAAGGCATTAAAAGCAGCCGATGAGAGCATGTGCACCTCATCTATTATATATATTTTGTATTTGCCAGTTTGTGGCGGGATGCGTACTTGTTCGGTCAGGTTACGAATATCTTCTACCGAGTTGTTTGAAGCCGCATCTAATTCGTGAATGCTAAACGAAGTGCCATTTTGAAACGATTGGCACGATTCACAGGTACCACAAGGCTCTGCCGATTGGCCGCTTTGCTGGCAATTGATGGTTTTAGCCAAAATACGTGCACAGGTGGTTTTACCCACACCACGTGGCCCACAAAACAAAAAAGCTTGTGCCAACTGATTGGTTTTTATTGCATTTTTAAGCGTATTGGTAATGTGGTTTTGGCCAACCACGCTCTCAAAGGTTACTGGGCGGTATTTTCGTGCTGAAACGATAAAATTATCCATCGCTCCTAAATTAGCCATAAGATCTTGGTTCTACAAAAATTTCCCCAATTTGCAGTTGAGTGCTCCAGTATGTTTAGTTTGTAAACTACCGTTTGTCGGATATTATGTTCGTTCGTCTACTAAAAGCTGCCGTTAGTCGTTTTTTCATAGGAGAGATTTGCAGAATGCCGCAACTTAGTACCATAATATTAAACTTAGTTAATAGGTTTTAATATTTCTAATGTTTCAATTTGGTGTGTTAAAAAGCGGCAGAGGTTCCCAAAACTTCGCCGCTTTTTTTTCTATGCGGTGTTTTGCGCATAAAAGCCAGCCAATTATTTGATTTTATGGAAATAATCTCTAAATTTGCGTCCCGCTTAAAAAGAGCGGATTATTAAAAAAAACATTTATGCAACAGTACGAAACCGTAATTATTCTTACCCCGTTGTTATCTGAAGAAGCTGCTAAGGAGGCTATTGCCAAATTTACCAAGCTTTTAAAAGATAATGGAGCCGAAATTATCCAAGAGGATAATTGGGGTTTGAAAAAACTTGCATACCCAATTCAAAAGAAAACAACTGGGTATTACCACCTAACTGAATTTAAGGCTCCGGGTGAATTTATTAACAAACTGGAGGTTGAATTTAAGCGTGATGAGCGTGTTATGCGTTTCTTAACTACCGCTTTAGATAAACATGCTATTGCGTACAACGAGAAAAAACGCAGTGGTGCCTTCAATAAAAAGAAAACTGAAAAAGTAGAGGAGGAAGTAAGCAATGGCTAAAGAGCAAATTCAATACGTTACTTCTCCTAAAGTGGAGGATAATCGTAAGAAATACTGCCGTTTTAAAAAGAACGGAATTCAGTATATCGATTACAAAGACGCTAACTTCTTATTGAAATTTATTAACGATCAAGGTAAATTATTACCACGCCGTTTAACCGGTACCTCGTTAAAATTTCAACGTAAAGTAGCTCAAGCTGTTAAACGTGCTCGTCACATCGGCTTGTTACCATATGTTACAGACTCATTAAAATAACAGGGGGACACACGAAATGGAAATTATCTTAAAACAGGATATTAAAAATCTTGGCGAAAAAGACGATATCGTAAATGTAAAACCCGGTTATGGCCGTAACTTCTTAATTCCTAAGGGATATGGAATGTTGGCAACCGAGTCTGCAAAGAAAGTATTGTCTGAAAACTTAAAACAAGCTGCTTTTAAACAAGATAAAATCAAGAAAGACGCAGAAGCAATTGCTACTCGTTTGGACGGAGTTAAATTATCTATTGGTGCAAAAGCGGGCGAAACCGGTAAAATCTTCGGTTCTGTAAATACCATTCAAATTGCCGATGCTTTGAAAAAAGCAGGCTTTGAGGTAGATCGTCGTAGAATTACGTTCGAAACTGATCCGAAAGAAGTTGGTGAATACTTGGTAAACTTAAACTTACACAAAGAAGTGAAAGTTCAAGTTGCTTTCGAAGTAGTTGCCGAGTAAGGTTTACTCAACAAAAAATACCAAAGCGTTCCGATTATTCGGAACGCTTTTTTTATGCTCCTAGAATTTCTACTTTAGTACATCCAAACCCGAGTCCATGTTTAGTATCCTAAAAAAAATTATTTTCAGTTTTCTTATCCTTACTAGTGCTTGGGTGCTTTTGTATCGCTTTGTAAACCCGCCCATAACCTGGTTGATGGTGCAGCGGAGCATGGAGCGCCAGTCGGATGGTAAATCGTTTAAAATGGAGCGCAAATGGCTTAGCTACGATGAGTTGTCGACAAATTTAAAAACAGCCGCTTTGGCTGGTGAGGATGCCGGATTTATGAATCATTGGGGTTTCGATTTTAAGGCCATTCAACGGGCTTACGAGAAAAATCAACGGGGCCGTAGGGTAAGCGGAGGAAGTACCATTACGCAACAAACGGCCAAAAATGTATTTTTATGGCCCGGCCGTTCGTGGGTGCGTAAAGGTTTTGAAGCCTATTTTACCGTATTGATAGAAGTGCTTTGGTCTAAGCAACGCACCCTAGAGGTTTATTTAAATGTAATTGAAATGGGCGACGGCATTTATGGTGCCGAGGCGGCTACCCAAGCCTATTACGGCAAATCGGCCCAGAGTTTATCTAAAGGACAAGCGGCTATGTTGGTTGCGGTATTACCCAATCCCTTGCGTTGGAGTCCGGCAAAACCAAATGCGAAGGTGTACTTTCGCCAAGCGCTTATATTACGCAATATGCGAAGGTTGCGGAATGTGCCCTTAAATTAAGAAAGACTTTTACTGAATAATTGACTGTGCCAGCTTTCTTTGGCTGGTATTTCCCATGCGTTTTGTAAGGCTACATAGTTTTGCACCAAATTGTTAAATACCACGGTGTTTTCAGTTACCAAGCCTTTTGCTATTAAATTTTCAAAGGTAGCTTTACTACACACCTGAATGCCATGTTCGTTACGGTAAGCCACTTGCATCCGATCGAAAAGACTCAAATTAAACTCCTGTTCTATGGTTTTAAGTACAGCTACCGATTTATCTATAGAGCAACCTGTTACCGAGGCTTGTGTCTCATCTACTATAAAAATGATAAATCGAGTGTATTTAATTTCTGCGGATGCTTTCAGGACTTTTCCATGCGCCTCCCAACTAGCGGTAAAGGCATTTAGGCGTTCTTGAATGGCATTA
>JAIPAN010000057.1 GCA_021740025.1 Sphingobacteriaceae bacterium | reverse complement strand
GTGGTAGCGGTGGTGTTGGGTGTTTTGCTCACATTATCCGGAACCACGCCATTGGCATCGGGAGAAACCGAGGGTTCCTCTACACTGAGGTAATCATCGCCCACACCTTCGGCGCTGCTACCATAATTTACAATAATACCGCCTGTTCCAACTTCTTGCGGAGTAAACGGAGTGCCAATAATTACAAAATAACTAATCACTAATAAAATAGCCATGGCCATAGTCGATAGGGCTAAGGCTTTGGGATAGTTATTTTCTTCGGTATAGGCCATTTAGTTTTTAGGTTCGGTGGCTAAAACCAGTTTTATTTTCAGTTTGTTGGCTATATCCATTACGTTTACCACGTTTTCAATGGCTACGGTTCTATCTACATACAACACAATGGTTAATTCTTGTGCAGAACCTTGGAAACTTTGAAGGGTAGACATTAATTGCTCTACAGGTACGGTTTGTTTGTCTACCACGTATTCTAATTCTTTGCTTATAGATACCGTGATTGTTTTCTTAGAAACCGATTGTCCCGAATCTGATCGTGGAAGTAATAATTTTACCACATTCGGATTGGTAATGGTAGAGGCAATTAAGAAGAACAACAGCAAGAAAAACATAATGTCGTTCATGGCTGAGGTGTGCACTTCTGCACCGGGTCTTTTTCTCCTTCTTAAATTCATCGTCCTGGTTCTTCTAATAGATCAATAAATTCTACAGCATCTGTTTCCATCTTTAAAATAACGCGATCTACCATAATGTTTAGTACATGGTAAGCTACGTAGGCTAAAATTCCGATAATTAAGCCACCGGCTGAAGTAATCATTTTCTCGTATAATCCTCCGGCAATGGTGCCCATGCTAATGTTATCGGTTAAAGAGATGTTGTAGAAAATTCTAATTACACCCGAAATAGTTCCAACGAAACCAAGCATGGGGGCAATACCGGCCACAATACCCAAAATACTGATGTTTTTTTCTAGTTTGGATACTTCTAATTTGCCAATATTTTCAATGGCTCCTTCTATATCTTTAATAGGGCGGCCAATACGCAACAATCCTTTTTGTAACATACGACCCAAGGCGGTGTTGCTGCTACGGCAAATTGCCAAGGCCGAATCGAGTTTGCCAGCGGTGATACTTTCTTTTACTTGTTGCATCAAATTAGTTTCGTCTTTGCTGGCTTTTCGTATGGTTAGGTAACGCTCAATAAAAATTACTAGCGCTAAAAAGAAAAGCAATAAAAGCGGAATCATTACCCAACCTCCACTAAATAGTAAATCGATGAAGCGCAATTCTTTTGGAGCCGCAGCGGTGGTAACTTGTGCTGTAGTATCGGCTACAGCTTTTGTAATGGTATCAATTTGTAGTAGAAACATTTTCTTTGGTTTTTAATGGTTTAACCCGGTAAATCCAGGCGCTTTTAGCTAAATTTTGATGTATTTTTTGTAATTCGGTAGTAGCTGAGGCTTCATCACTAAAAGTACCCACACTAATTTTTAACAAACCCCCTCTTTTGGTTTGTATGCTATGGGCATTGATTTGACGTGCGGCTAATTGCGCAATAAACTCATCAGCTTCCGATTGTTTATGGAAAGCGGCAACAATGATCTCAAAACTTGGTAAAGTTGGAGGTACAACGGTCGCTGGGACTACGCTATCTGGCTTCAATGCAGTGGTATCGCTTTGTAAGGTGCTGTCTGCTTTAAGCATGGTATCTGCTTTAGTAGTAAGCGTATCTATTACGGGAGTATTTGCTGTTGCAGGGGCATTCCATAAATGGCCTAATAAGCTTGGGCAATAAATTTGCAAACCTGCTAATGCCGAAAGTGCAAGAATGATCAAAATGAGGATAGTTTTCTTATGGGTAGATAAACCCCGAACTTCTTCTGTTTCTTCTTCTTCGGTTTCTAATATGGGTTCTTCTGTTGGTATTTCTGTAATTGGTGCCTCTTCTAGTATGGGAGATACTTCTTTTAATGGTACTTGTACGCCCGATTTTTCTTTTTGAGGTTTTAATCCAAAGTAGCTTGCGTTGCTTGCTAAACTTTCGTCGGCTTTAAAGGTGAGTTTGGTGCTAGTACGTTTAAACGTGCCTAAGGCATCAATTTTTATCTCCTCGGTGGTGGCTAATAAATCAATTAAATTACTCACATATTGCTCAATAAATTGAGCAACGGCTTTTGGTTTTGCGTTTTCGGCAGTACAAATAAATTTTTGGAGTGCTAAATCATCACTATAACTGCTACTGAATACAATACGTTCGCTTGGAGGTAGAAAACGTTCGTTGGCTGCATCAAATCGGGCAGGAACTTGTTCTTTGGTAAAGGTTCCCAATCCCGGAACAATCAATTTTGGGTTTTCTCGTATGTATTCGGCTATGTAGCTACTGATGTCCATTGTGGTAAATTTAAGCCTTAATTAAGTAACCCCAAAATAAACCTTAGAATGAATAACTAATTCCGCCAAAAATTTGACGCCCAAAGCCGTTGTAATACAAATATTGTTGGTATTTGGTATCTAGCAGATTGGTTGCTTGTACAAAGCCCGACCATTTTTTGTGAACTTGGTAGGTAGCACCGAGGTCCATGTTGAGGTATCCTTTTATACTTACTGGCAGATTTGCTAGTTTGCCATAGCTTTGTCCGCGGTAGTTTAATCCTGCCGAAAGGGCTGTTTTTGCGTTTACTTGTGCACGTAAGGCTGAGTTTAGGCTAAAGTTCGGTCTGAACCATGCTTTTGTTTCTGTAGCTAATTTGTAGTTGATGCTTTCTAAGCTAGTTTCTAAACCGAATACATCCGAGGCTTGAATGTGTAGGTCTATGTTGAATCCTGTTAGTTGGCTAGTTCCTGCATCGTAAATCAGATCAAAGCTGCTCAAATCACTGCTTCTATTAACAAATAAAGGCAAATTATTTATCCGTTTAAAAAAACCTTTGGCTTTAAATCCTACACTAGGGCCAAAATTTCCGCTTATGCCAGCAAAAAAATCTGATTTAGTGATGCTGTTTTGAATAGCTTGATTGCCGCCCAAATAGGGATTAACAAAGGAAGATTCGAAAAGGGAGGTTTTAACAACATCGCTTTTTAAACCTGCGATGAAGAAAACCTCTTTACCAGATAGCGGTGCACTAAATTCAATCGAAGGGAGGGTGCTTAATCTAGAAATTTGTCCAAACTCTTGTGTTATATTTAGGCCTACACGTATGTTTATATCGTCTTTACTGTATTCTGCATAGGGGTTAGCTTTCACGAGATTGTTAGCTAACATGCTAGCTCCTTGTTTTATGGAGCTTAAATCGAGCTTGGTAGTTAGTCCAAAACTGAAATGATTTACAGTTTTACTTAGCGAAGTATGAATGCCTACGTTGTTTTCTTTGCCTTGAGTAGCATTGCTAAAAAGATCGGCTTGTAAACTTAGGTTATAGGCCCATTTTTTATCGCCTTCCACAAATTTATTGTCTAAGTCGCCCTGCAGTTGAATAGCTTGTAGGGCTTGCTTGGCCGGATTTGGATTTAGGAGTACAATTGGATCGAAGCCATAAAAATAGGTGCCCAACCGGTTGTAATTAGCCCTTGCCGAAAGCACATATTTGGCACCAATATTTTTGCCAAATGCCTCGAATTGCTGTTTGGAGAATTGTTGTTTTGGTAATTTGTCTTGCGCCGAAAAATGAGTGAAAGCTAAACCAGCTTGTGAAGTTTCGTTGCGCTTTGTATTGAGGTATAGTTCTGCTAGACCTGTTTTTAACGTACCTGCACCAAGTTTAAGGTAATTATTGGTGAGGCTAGGTGGTTTTTGCTCGGCTATTTGTTGGTACTGCAATTGGCGTATATCTGTATTTAGTTCTAATTTCCGATCTAAAATTTGGTAGCTTAAAACAGGTTTAAACACAGGAGCGGTAGTTAACTCGGGGTTTCTGCGAATTTTAGCTGCATTGGCCAGCTCGGGTTTGTATGGGCGCACTACCTCAATTTCTTCTGAAAGGGTTCCACTGGGTTCAGGTTTTTTCTCTACAGGTTTATCTTGTGCATGCAAACTGGCAGTGCCCAATAGGCTGCCTAAAATGAATATGAGTAGTTTATAGGTAGGCTTCATGCTAGTTCTTTTTGTTTAGGGCCTCTAATTTTTCTTTTGCAGCGGGTATAATTTCATCGTTGCCGGTGTAATTATCTAAGATGCTTTGTAGCGTACTTTTTGCTTGGAATTCATCTTTTAAGGCCAAGTACGTATCGGCCAGGAGCAGAAAACTTTTGGCTACCCAATAATCAAATGAGGGTAGGTTTTTAATCAAATCAAATGCAGTTTGTTGCGCAGCCTTAAATTCTCCTTGCTGAAATTGAATGGCGGACATTTGATATCGGGCTTCGGCCGCTAAAATGGTTTTCGTTTTTTCGCTTACTTCTTTAAAATTTGGGAATGCACTGGCTAAATCGTTTTTAAGTAAATAGGCTTTAGCAGCAAATAGATTGGCTTTTAACTTATCTTCTTCAGATGATTTTTCGAAATTCTTTACCAATTCGGCATATTTTAAGGTTTCATCGGCTTGTTTTAAACTAGCATACGACTCCATGAGGTTGTTTACCGCAAAACCGTAGTTAGCTCGGTACTCTGAAGTAAGTTCTAGTTTTTTTAGATGTACAATGGCTTCGTTGAATTTTTTCTGGCTTAAATAAATTTTAGCAATGCTTATGAGTGCTAGTTCGGTGTAATCGCTCGTCCAATCGTTTAAAATGAATTCGTAATCGGGAATAGCTAAATCGGGTTTTTGTAGTTTAACCAAACATTCTGCTCGTATAAAACGGGCTTGTTTGGTGTGTATAGCATTCGGAAATTTATCGAAATAGGCATCAACCGCATCTACAGCTGTTTGTGTTTCGCCGTTGGTGAAGCGGTTGTTTACTGCCTGAAAGGTTAAGTTATCCTGCTCGGCTACGCTCAAATTACCAATATTGGTTGTGTTGGCATAGGCTAAATAGCCATCAGCATCAGATTTATCCATGTAAATGTTTTTGATAGCGGCTAAGGCTTGTTGGGCTTCATCGGTAACCGAATACTCATTTACTACTTTTTTAAAGGTTTCTAAGGCAGCGTCATTCGCATCTTGGTTGTATTGCACCAAACCAATAGTTACCAGCGCTCGGGCTACATAACTGCTTCGTGGGTATTTTGAAAGGAGGGCGTTTAAATCCGTTTTTGCACGTTCAAAATCGCCTTTTATAAAATACGTATTTGCAATTTCAAAGCTAGCATCATCGGCATAGTTGGAGCCAATGTATTTGGCTAACAATGCTTCATGGGTGGCAATTTTAGCATCATTTTCTCCCTGTAAACCCTGTATCATGCCTCGTTGAAAGAGGGCATAATCTTCGCCAGATGAAGCATTTTCGATGATTTTATTGTAGTTCAACAAAGCGCTCGGGTAATTTTTTTGCACAAAATAAGCGTCGGCTAATCGTAGGCTAGCATCGTTCTTCGTATTTTCATCGATGTCTTTTCCTTGTAAGAAATTTTCAAAGTAAAAGGCAGATTTGTAATAATTTTCATCTTCGAAATAGGCATAGCCTAAGGCATAATTGGCAAAATTATATACCCCAGTTTTACGAGCAGCAGGCATCGTTAAAAATGCTTGAAACTTATCAATGGCTTCGCTAAATTTCCGCACCTCGTACATCGATTCGGCCATCCAATAGGTAGCCAAAGCGGCAACTTCTTCATCAACCGCCCATTTGTTAGAACGCATAAACACCGATATAGCGTTCTGAAAGGCACGTTCATTATAAAATTCTAGACCACGGTAATAGCATACTTTCTGATAAACTTCTTGGGCATCCTTATTTTTATTAGGAATACTCTCCAAAATATCGATAGCGTCTTTATAATTTTTGGTAGTCAATAAAATTTCGCCCAAGAGGGTTTTGGCTTCGTTTATTTTTTTTGAATAAGGGTAATTGCTAATAAATTCTTGGGTAGCATCTAAAGCAACTTGGTGAAACTCCAACTCATAGGATAGTTTGGCATAATTAAAGGCACCTTCTTCTTGTATATCCTTATCGTAATTAACCTTTGCAGATTTAAAAAATGCATTACGAGCCCCTTGCTTATTTCCTGTTGCCAAAAACGATTCACCCAAGGCAAGCATACCGCTTTGAAAAAATTCATCGGCAGTTTCTATTTTTTCGAGTTCGGCAATGGCTTTGGGGTAGTTTTTTAATTGCAAGGCGGCATAGCCAATTTGGTAGTTATCTTGGTTATTTTGGGTTTGTCCATTGTCTTTATCTTGAAATTGTTGGTAGTAATTTGCCGCATCGGTATAGGCTGAATTGGCAAAGTAAGAGGCTGCAATAATGCGCAATAACTCCGTTTCGTATTTGGCGTTTATGTTTTTTATATGGGGTAAAGCATAGCTTAACACATCGTTATAGCGCTTATCTAAGAAATATAAAGCGGAAATGTAATAGGGATAGCTGTCTTCGTAAGTTTTAGAGCCTTTCAATCGTTCAAATTCTTTAAGGGCTGTGGTATAGTCGGCATTAAGGTAATTGATGTAGGCATAGTAATAGGTTGCCGGCTCGACATAGGTCGTAGTGCCGTTTTTAAGCTGACCAAAAAGGGGTTCGGCTTTTACATATTCTTTATTTTCGAAATAGGCATAGCCTAGTTTAAAATTATAATCTGGTACCAGGCTTGCTGGCAAGTTTATTGCACTTGTTTTAGTTAGCCAATTGATGGTTTTGCTGTAATCTTTTTTTGCAAAGTAGGTGCGCCCGAGTTGATAATAGGCTTGTTGGCTGAGGGTATTCTCGGTATGTGTGTTTACAAATTCGAGGAATAGATTTTCAGCATCAACTTTTCCTAATTCTATGGCACAAAGTGCTTGGTAAAAGGCGGCATTCTCTTGTAAAAGGCTTAATTCTCTCTCTTTCCCGTTTTTTTGTACCTGGCTAAATTGTTGGTCCGCCGCAACATATTTGCGTTTTTCAAGTAATTCTAAACCGTGTTTATAGGCGCTATTTACCTCATCTTGTGCGTAGGTAGAAAGGTTAATACTGCTAA